>JAUIJJ010000248.1 GCA_030431385.1 bacterium
GGCGTCTCTGAATTGTTTCCGAGGCTCGCGAGGATCTCTGCCAACATCGCCGGATACCCTGCGTCGTCGCCGCAGAGGACCGCCACATCAGCGTCGCTCGCATTGATCGCTGCCGCCGCAGCCGCAGCATTGTCGAATGGCGGAGGCACTTCACACTCGAACCCTCCCACCCCAAGGAAGTCCGTCGAAAACATCACGCGCGCGAGGCGCATCGCGGCCTCGCCCACGGGCACCAATAGCGCCTTCGGTGCATGCCCCCGCGTCGACGCGATTCCCGCCGCGCGATCCCGCAACGCTTCGATCGAATCAGCCGCTCGGTACTGGGGGAGCGGCGTGCACTGCTCACACTCGCGCGATTCCGAAGCCAGCATCGCCTGCAGGATTTCTCCTACCGTCGCTCCCTCGCGCGCCGCATCAACCGCGACCTCCAGGTAAAACCCCTCATCAGTCTTCCATCGATGCGCCAACTCGGAGAGCGACACCTTCAACCTCATGTCGTCCCTGACACTCTTCAGGTGCTCCACAGCCTGCCTCTCAGCGAGTCGGAATTCACTGTCCTGAATCGTTGTCCGGCACGTCGGCTGCGCTTCCTTCAGATTCGGAAAGTGGCTCACACCAACTACCGCCGCCCGGCGGCTGCGCATTTGCCCGTCACGTCGCTCGCGGGTCTTCGCGATCCGGCCTTGGACAAACCCGCTCATAAGCGCGGCGGAAATGCCACCTTCGCCCTCGATCTCCTGAAAGGACTTCCACGCTTCTCTCGCCATTGAATCGGTCAGCGACTCGATGTACCACGATCCACCACCCGGATCAGTGACGGCTGACAGGTAGCTCTCCTCGCGCAGGAGGAACTGCTGGTTTCTCGCCAGCCGCAGCGCGAACTCGGACTCAGGACCGAGCGTTGAATCGAAAGGTTCCACGCTCATCGAGTCCGCGCCGCCGGTCGCCGCCGCAAAGGCTTCGATCGAAGAGCGGACCAGGTTACTGTGAACATCGTAGCGCGACTTTGCCCAGCGGCTGCCGTGGACATGAAGGAACGTGCGTTGCGCATCGGCGGAGCCAACTCCGAAGGCGCAGACGATCTTCGCCCAAAGCCCCCGCGCCGCGCGCAGTTTCGCAATCTCAGGAAACAAACTCGGCGTGACCGGAAAGCTAAACGTCATCGCCATCGCCGCGTCAGCGGGGTCGATACCGCGGTTCACAAGCTCACGCAGGTACTCCGCACCCGTCGCCAGCACGCACGCCAACTCCTCCACCCCCGACGCCCCCGCTGCTTGCCACTTCGCCCCGTGAACCGTCATTGGTCGCAGGCTCGGACATTTCTCGGCGCACAGCTTCACCATGTCCGCCGCGCACTGGTAGTGGAAACCCAGCGGCTCTCGCAAGGTCCCGTTCGTCGCGAGTTGCGCGATTGGGTCGAAATCGAGACTCCCTTTCAGAGCGCGCAAATCGAATCCTCGCTCCTCCACGAGAGCCAGCAACATCGCCAGCACACCGAACGCGCCCGCCCCTGCTCGCAGCGTAATCGGCACCGCCTCGAAGTCGACGCCATCCAGCAGCTTTCTCAGGCACGTGATCGAGCAAATCGCCGTACCGTTCTTGCCGATCAGGCTCGCCGCTTCTTCTTCGTCCGGGCCGTACCCTCGCCGAGTCGCCTCGTCCAATCGCACCGCAATCGGAGCGAGTTCCTGATTCAGCCACTTCCGTAGAATCGCATTCGCTTCTTCAGGGCTAGAAGATGTGATCTCCTGGGCGACTTGCCACGGTTTGCCGCTTGAGTCCCGCGCGAACGCCGTCCTTCCAAGCAACTCCTCCGGGCAATCCGCGCTGGTGTACAACGGCTGAACTTTGAGCCCATCGATCGTCGTGCGCACCAGCTTCTTATCGAAGTCCGCACCCTTGAGGTCTTTCTCGACAGTCGCGCGCCACTCATCCCGCCCGGGAGGCGGGAACTCTTCGCTCAGGTTCAGATTTCGGGCCTCGTCGTTCACGTCCGTCGCCATGGCGCAGCTCCGAAAGGTTAGAATAGTCTCTGACAACTGAATCCACTTGAATTTGGACCGATCATTTTTCCCCCTACCGACCGTTCGCAAGGCTTATGGTATCCGCAGCCGGATGATGATGTCATCCGCCACATCCAGAAAGCCCCCATCCCCCCGCGCGTGAGTCCCTCAGCGCGATCTGACGCATTGAAACGACTCCGGATGAATGAATCGAGTCGGCATCTCGCCGAAAGCCATCCGACCCCCGGCACTGTGCTTGCGCCCATCGTATCCGGCGGAAGCCTGCGACGGCAAAATCGTCGCGGAATGAAACACGCCCCGGCAACGGTGCGCCCTCACTTTCCTCGGAAGAAGCGGAGATGCCTACTTCAATGTCCAAACGCGATTACTATGAAGTTCTCGAAGTGGAGCGCAACTGCACTCACGTAGAGTTGAAGAAAGCATACCGGCAGCTCGCGATCAAGTACCACCCCGACAAGAACCCCAATGACCAAGAAGCAGCCGCAGACAAATTCAAGGAAGCCAGCGAGGCATACGAGGTCCTCAGCGATGCCGACAAGCGCGCCCGCTACGACCGCTACGGCCACGAAGGCGTTAAATCTTCCTTCGGACAAGGCGGCTTCGGGTGGGGCGATTTCCATCATCAGGCAGATGTTGAAGACATTTTCGGCGACATCTTCAGCGCTTTCTTCGGCGGAGGCCGCCAGCGCCAACAGCGCGGAGGCGGTACCCGCGGCAGAGACGTCGGGGTTCGCTATCCCATCACCCTTGAAGAAGCCTTCTCAGGCAAGGAAGCGGAAATCTCCTTTGAGCGACTGGAGCAGTGCGAGCCTTGCACCGGCTCCGGCTGCAAGCCGGGCACCAAGCCCATTACCTGCATCCAGTGCGCCGGGCGAGGCGTCGTCCGCACCTCGCGCGGGTTCTTCACCATGGAAACCGCCTGCCCTCACTGCCACGGCGAGGGCACCTCGATTCCCGAACCATGCACCAGCTGCAACGGACAAGGCCGCATCTCGCAAAAGGTCCGCGTCTCCTTCACCATACCCTCTGGCGTCGATTCCGGCATGACACTCCGCGTCCGTGGCGACGGTGAAGCCGGCATGCGCGGCGGCGAGCGCGGCGATCTTCTCATCCGCTTCGAAATGGAAGAGCACCAGCAGTTCAAGCGCGAAGGCAACGACATCTATTTCGAGGAATCGATCACCTATCCCATGGCCGCCCTCGGCGCGCGCATCGATGTCCCCAGCCTCCACGGCGAGGAAGAGCTCAACATTCCCCCCGGCACGCAAACTCACAAGGTCTTCAAGATGAAGGGCAAAGGCATGCCCACCACCACCAACGGCAGCCACTACGGCGACCAATACGTCCGCGTGGTTGTCGAAGTCCCCACCAAGCTTAACCAGAAACAAAAGGAAATCCTCGCCGAGTACGCTCACGCCACCGGCGATAAATTCAAGCCCGCCCATAAGAGCTTCCTCCGTTCGCTCAAGGAGAAGCTCGAAGGCTAAGTCGCCTCAAGTCGCTACTCCTTGCCCTTTCGCTCCCGCCTGAACGTGCATGATCGAATGAAGGGCAACCGGCAGATCACCATTGGCTACGACGCCACAGCAGCGATGCTCGGCGGGGGAGGGATTCCCCGCTACACGCGCGAACTCCTCCGCGCCCTCGTCGAACTGGAAGAACCCGATCTCCACTTCGAGGTCTTCGCAAATTCCCTGCGCCGCTCTCCCAACGAACAGCTTTCGTTCCTGGACGGCCGCTCCAACGCGAACCTCACACACCGCCGATTTCCCGGGCCGCTCCTCATGAAGAGTTGGCGCACATTCCGCGCACCGGGCATCGAACGGCTCACCGGCGCCCCGTGCGACATCGTTCACTTTCCGGCCAACTACTTCTGCCCCGGCCGCAACGCCACCCTCGCAACCGTCCATGACCTCGCATTCCTCGAAGAGGACGACGAAGCCGCGATGGGAGGGCGCTACTTTGAGAAAAGTTTTCCCGCACTCTTGCCCCTCGCCACGCGCGTCCTCACGACCTCGCGCCACGTCGCGACGGAAGTCGCCAAAGTCTATCAAGTCCCCGCCGAAAAGTTCCACGTGACCTCCGCTGGAGTCGACTTGAAGACGTTCACGTCAGCTCCCCAAACTCATGAACCCGACTTGTCGTCACTTGTAGCAGGCAGCCCATTCGTGCTCTGCATCACCGATAAGTCTCCCCGCAAGCGCGCACAGCTCATCCCACAAATCGCCGCAATCCTTCCCGATATCCGCTTCTTGGTCGTCGGGTTCGGAGGCGATCCGATCACCGACGACGACCCCGCCAACCTCACGTCGCTGCCGCGCGTTTCCGATCTGGAATTGGCCGCACTCTATCGCCGCGCGTCTCTGACACTGCTCACAACCCGCGCCGAAGGATTCGGCTTCCCCCTCATTGAATCCCTGGCCTGCGGCACCCCCGTGGTATGTGGTAAACACAGCTCGTTCGTGGAGATCGGAGGCGAATTCGCAGACTTCGCATCAACCGAAACCCCCGAAGGATTCGCCCAGCAAATCAATGCAACCCTCGCCAGCGAACGCGGCGACTCATGGACGCAAGGCGTCGCCATCTACGTGAAGCAATTCGACTGGAAAGTCATCGGCAGGAGCATGGCCGAGTTCTACAAAGAGCACGTCTGTGGCGCCGACGCTGACAGAAACAATTGATACGCAACCCCTCCCGCAGTAGCCGAATGTCAGACTCAAAGGAACCCGCAATGACTGTCCTCGGAAGAATCGTCATCCTCATCGCCCTCCTCACACTCGCAGTACCCACCGCTACTTTGGCGCAAGGAAATCGCGGCGGCGGTCGAGATCGAGCAACAAGAACCGAAACCTCGCGCGACCGGACAAAACAAACCCAACGCACAACCGACCGATCACGGAAGTCCAAAACCTCGTTCGATCGATCCCAGCGGAAAGAATCGCCCGGCAAGTGGTCCGCGAACGACATGTCGGAATTGAAAGGCAAGTTCGCCGGAAACAAGGAAGCCCTCACCGAACAGTTGAATTCACTGAAGGCGAAATTCGACACAGCTGAGATCAAAGAAAAGCTCCAGCAGACCGAGGAAAAGCTCAAAGCACAGCTTGAACAAATCCAAACAAAGTTCACCGAAAACTTTGACGGTGACCCCGAAGAAATGAAGTCTGCTGCGGAGGATCTGAAGAACAGCATGACCGACATGATGGACGAGGCCACGCGTCCCGATCCCGCATACGTTCAAGCCGTCGCCGAAGATCTGACCGCAGTTCTACAAAGCGGCGAACTCACGCCTCAACAGATGATCGAGCTCACAAAATCGGTCAGCGCGCTATTGACCGCGAGCAACATAACCATGGCAGAAGCCACCGCCGTCGCCTACGATGTGCAGGCTCTCCTTGCCGCCGCCGGCGTCTCACAGGCGGACGCTCAAGCCCTCGTCAACAGCCTCATGAACCTCGCCCAGTCCAAAACTCAATAACCCCGGCCAAAAACTCACCCGCCTTTTCGAGGAACTGCGGATGCCACTCATGCCCGCCGGTGAACTCTAGCACCTCATGCGTCGTACCTGACGTTCGCAGGTACTCACGGTCTCGCGCGAAAACCTCTGCGGTGATAAAGTGATCGCTACTCCCGCGTGCGAGAAGTGTTCTGGGCAGGCCGCCCAGCCGCCCATCCCGCAGCTCCGGCGGCACGTCGCCGCCGAGCACAATCAAACCATCGCACTCGCCACAAGCCGCCGCTGCGCGATAGGCCATCGACCCACCCTGTGAAAACCCCATCCAAACCAGCGGCAGATCTCCCCTCTGGCGATCGCGCGTCTCTGCGAGAATACGTTTTAGATAGTCGAAATTCGAGGCAATCGCCAGGTCGCGATTCTGCGCCGTCATCCAACTCGCAACGATCTCGCCCTGTCGGCCTCGATAGAAAGTGTGCAGCCCCTGCGGCGCGACGAGGCACCACTCCTCAGCCCCGGGAATCGTTTTCAACCGCCCGAGCTGAACCTCGGCAGACTCCGCATAACCGTGCAGCCCTATCAACAGCCCCTTCGCCTGAACATCGGGTTGAGCGCAGAGCACACGACCGTGCACTGGAACCTCAACGGTGAAC
>JAUIJJ010000249.1 GCA_030431385.1 bacterium
GAGGTGACCGCCGCCGATTACCTGGTGCTTCCCGGTGTCGGCGCGTTTGCCGCCGCGATGGACGAGCTCGATTCGCGTGATCTCTCCGCGCCGATCCGCCAGCGAATCAATGCCGGTCTACCGACGCTTTGCATTTGTCTCGGGATGCAACTGCTCCTCGGGAAAAGCGACGAATCCTCAGGGGCGAGGGGGCTCGGAGTCGCGTCTGGCACCGTGACTCGATTCACTGGTGACATCAGAATTCCGCAACTCGGATGGAACAGAATCGCCCCGTCGGAGGGCTGTCAGTTTCTCCGCGATGGGTACTTCTATTATGCGAATAGCTACCGACTCGCCGATCCGCCCGTTGGCTGGCACGTCGCGATGTCGGAACACGGCGGCAGATTCGTCGCGGCCATGGAACGGGGTGCCGTGCTCGCCTGCCAGTTTCATCCTGAGCTGAGCGGCGAGGCCGGGCTTGCGCTCATGAAACGCTGGCTGGGGGAGTCCTGATGCTTACTCAACGAATCCTTCCTTGCCTCGATGTCCGCGACGGTCGCGTGGTGAAGGGCATCCGTTTTCAAGGTCTGCGCGACGCCGGCGACCCGCCTTCGTTGGCCGCAGCTTACGAAAGCCAAGGCGCCGATGAGCTCGTGATCTTGGACGTCTCGGCGACCCCGGAAGCGCGCGGCACCAAGGCCGATACCATCGAACGCGTCCGCGAGCGAATCTCGATTCCGCTCACGGTTGGCGGCGGCGTTCGCGAGGTGAGCGACGCCGGGACACTTCTCGAAGCCGGTGCGGACAAGGTGAGTGTCAACACGGCCGCCGTTCGCAACCCTCAGATCATCACAAACATCGCCCATCGCTTTGGCAGCCAATGCGCAGTGCTCGCCATTGATGCCGCGCGCAGGGAGAACGGCGACGGTTGGGAGGTCGTCGTGCATTCGGGTACAGAACGCACCGGCATCGACGCGATCGATTGGGCGCGCCGTGGCGTGGACTGCGGCGCTGGGGAAATTCTCCTCACAAGCTGGGACCGCGACGGCACGCGCTCCGGCTACGATACGGAATTGCTGGACGCAGTCTCCACCATGGTGCGCGTCCCAGTCATCGCATCCGGGGGCGCGGCCACACCGGCGCACTTGGTCGAAGCGCTGCTCGCCGGAGCCGATGCGGTGCTAGCAGCATCGATCTTCCATGATGGCGATTACACCGTCGGTGACTTGAAGGAATTCCTCTCCGGAAAAGGAATCAAAATCAGACGATGATCATTCCCAGTATCGACCTGCAAAACGGACAAGCTGTTCAGCTCATCGGCGGCGCCAAAAAGGAACTGGACGCTGGCGATCCGCGACCGCTCGCGGAGAAATTTCGCCTCGCGGGAGAAATCGCTGTCATCGATCTCGATGCAGCGATGAGTACCGGCGACAACTCCGTTGCGACTCGCGAGCTATGCCGGATCGCGCCTTGCCGCGTGGGAGGCGGAATCCGCTCCGTCGAGCGCGCGATCGAGTGGCTCGACGCGGGTGCTGTGAAGGTCATTCTGGGGACTGCGGCCACGCCGAAGATACTCAGGGAGCTTCCCGCAGAACGCGTGATTGCAGCTCTCGACGCCCGCGACGGCGAAGTCGTTGTCGAGGGGTGGAAGAAGGGAACCGGGCGCGGGATTCTCGAGCGGATTGAAGAACTGAACGGCCTTGTCGGCGGGTATCTGATCACCTTCGTCGAGCGCGAGGGGCGCCTCGGCGGTACGGCCATGGATCAGGTTGAAGCGCTCGTCAAAGCCGCCGCGCCAGCCCGAGTCACCATCGCCGGGGGAGTCACCACCGCCGATGAAATCGCCGAGTTGGATCGCCTCGGCGCCGATGCACAAGTCGGCATGGCGATCTATACCGGCCGTCTCGATTTCGGCGACGCGATCTCAGCTCCTCTCGTTTCTGATCGGCCCGATGGCCTTTTTCCGACGGTTGTTTGTGACGAGCACGAACGCGCTTTGGGCTTGGTGTATTCAGATCGTGAGAGCATTCGGGCGGCGGTAAGCCGACGTCGTGGCGTGTACCATTCGCGCCGCCGCGGACTGTGGGAAAAGGGCGCGTCCTCTGGCGCTAGTCAGGAGCTCCTGCGCATCGATCTGGACTGCGACCGCGACGCCCTGCGTTTCGTCGTGCGACAATCAGGCGAAGGCTTTTGCCATAACGGAACTTGGACTTGCTGGG
Organism: bacterium; assembly: GCA_030431385.1. Taxonomy (GTDB): domain Bacteria; phylum Sumerlaeota; class Sumerlaeia; order SLMS01; family SLMS01; genus JAUIJJ01. The sequence goes on from JAUIJJ010000249.1 coordinate 2,199, forward strand.
GGAGTGAAGCCGGACTGAGTGGGCTGGAGCGGACACTGCGCTCGCGCCTCGCATCCGCGCCGGAAGGCTCCTACACAAGGCGCCTACTGACCGAACCCGGTCTCCTCGGAAAGAAGATCATCGAAGAGGCCCACGAGTTGGCGGAGGCCTCGACCGCCGACGCCGTCGAGTGGGAGGCGGCCGACCTGATGTACTTTACCCTCGTGCGCATGGTGCAGGAAGGGGTCAGCCTCGCCGACGTCGAATCGCACCTCGACAGGCGCGCGCGCAAAGTGACCCGCCGGCCCGGCAACGCGAAGACACCGAAAGCGAGGGAACCATGAGCGAGACTCTGCTGCGAACCATCACTCCTGCGGAGCTCGATGACTTTCGCCACAACCCGATCGACAGCGAGACGCTACGCGGAGCTGAGGCGATCGTTGCGGAAGTGCGCGACGGCGATTCGCTGCGTGCCGTGGCCGAGCGGTTTGGCGACTTGCAGCCTGGCGATGCGCTCCTGTTGAGCCGTGCCGATTTGGAACAGGCGCTCTCTGAGATTCGCGCTGAGGACCGCGCCCTTCTCGAACGTGTCGCGAGTAGGATACGCGCCTTTGCAGAGGCCCAACGCGACGCCCTCCAGAACACCGAAGTTGCCGTGCCAGGCGGCGTCGCGGGGCACACCGTTTCACCCGTCGATACGGCCGGGTGCTACGCTCCCGGCGGACGGTTTCCGCTTCCCTCAACCGTACTTATGACTGTCGTGACGGCGCGCGCTGCCGGGGTGGGAAAGGTGATCGTGGCGTCCCCCAAACCGACCACGATGACGAAAGCCGCCGCAGCAATCGCCGGTGCGGACGGATTGCTCGCGGTCGGAGGCGCGCAAGCCGTCGCCGCGATGGCATACGGAGTCGCCGTTCCCCGCTGCGACGTAATTGTTGGGCCGGGCAACCGGTGGGTGACCGCGGCCAAGAAAGTTGTGTTCGGACAAGTCGGGATCGACATGCTTGCCGGGCCTTCCGAACTGGCGGTGCTCGCCGACGACTCCGCCGACCCGGCGACCATCGCGGCGGATTTACTCGCGCAGGCTGAGCACGACACCGACGCACTTCCGATTCTCGTCGCAACAAGCGAGGAGCTCATCGCGCGGGTGAACGGCGAACTCATTGAGCAACTCTCGACGCTCCCGACCTCGAACACCGCGCGCCCCGCGCTCGCGAACGGTTACGCGGTGCTCGTCCGTGACCTCTCGGAGGGCATCCAGGTCTGCGACGGCATCGCGCCCGAGCACCTGGAAGTGCTCACCCGCGACGCCGACGAGGTCGCCCGTCGCCTCAAGCACTACGGTGGGCTCTTCATCGGATCTGGCAGCGCGGAGGTCTTCGGGGATTACGGCGCCGGACCAAATCACACGCTCCCGACCAGCGGCACCGCGCGCTTCACCGGAGGGCTTTCCGTGAACCACTTCCTGAGGGTGCGAACTTGGCTGCGCATCGACGACGCGGACTCGGCGGCGGGCCTGCTGGAAGACTCCGCCGCCCTTGGCAGGCTAGAGGGGCTCGAAGGCCACGCCCGAAGCGCCGAACGCCGCCGCCGCTAGCGCGACCCGCCCTTCGCTTTCCGTCGTTCTGTTCGCAGGTGGGAATTGCTGTTGCCATTGAACCCGAGATGAAAATAGTTTCCGTGGGTTAACAGAATAGTCTGGAGTCACCGATGATTAAGGTACTCTGGCTGCGCCGAACCGAGGGTGGTGGGGGATCATGGCGGGAGGCCCTGAACTCCTTTATTCCGCCGGCGCTTCAAAGCCAGTCTGGTAGGGAAGCTGCAAGAATTCTCGGGGAAGACCCACGCGTTTCGATTCTGGTGGTTTCTCCCGACGTTACAGAAGAAGAGCTGCACGAATTGGGTGAGGGGATACGGCACCGTTCCGCTCCGCTGGAAGTGATCTGCCTGACCGTTGATTCAGCCGCTCCCAGAGCGCTCATTCCTATCCTCCACAGTCACGAAATCACGCCTTGGGTCCTCGCCGCGACTGGCGGTCGCGAGGAACTGGAATCCCTCTTGGACCAGGTCGCCGAGAAAGCGCTGGCCCGCAGAAACCTTTTTGAAGTCCGGCAGGGAATGATCGTCCGCGCCGGGTTTGTTGGTCACTCCGAGGCGAATCTTCGCCTCGTCGATCTGATGTCACGCGCCGGTGATTCCGACGATCCGGTGCTAATCAGCGGTCCCGAGGGCGCGGAGCACGGCAGAGCCGCGCGCCTCATCCATCACCTGAGCCCTCGGCGAAATCAGGGGCCCTTGCGTTTCGTCCCGCCGGAGATTCATTCACGCGAGGATGGTATCCGAGAGATCTTCGGCGAGGTGAAGCCCGGAGTTCGAGCCGCCGACCGGAGCCCCTATCTCCTCGACCAGACTTCCGGAGGCACGCTCGTTTTTACGGGAATCGAATCGGCAACGCAGAACCTCCAGATGCGGCTCGTCGAATTGATCTCCACAGGACAGTATTTTCCCGTCGGTTCGGGAAAGCCAGAGCTGGCCGACGTGCGAATCATCCTCACCACGAGCACAAATCTGGTCGATCTGGTGAAGAAGGACGGGTTTCGCGGGGACCTACTTAACGAGTTCGCCTCAGACCCCATCGAGCTGCCGCCGCTGGACCAGCGACGCGTCGATATCCCCGCTCTCGTGGACCACTTTTCGGCCGACGTTTGGAATCGCCATCAGGGGGGCGGCAGCTTCCCCGGGTTCCTTCCAGAGGCTCTCGAACACCTCTCCACCATCGACTGGCCCTGTGACCGCGAGGGGCTACGGCATTTCGTAGAGTGGCTTTTGCTGCTTGATGGTCTTGATCGCAAGCGGCCGTTTACAACGAAGGAAGTCCGCCGCGAAGTCGATCGCTGGCTTCCCGCCGCCAAGCGCCGCTCGCTTGATTGCCGCGACCTCCAGCCGCTCCACTTCTGCCGCCGTTTCCGACTCGACTACGACCGATTGACCAACGAAATCCTCTACGGCTTCTTGGCCATTCAGAAGCGACGTAAGGACAAACAACAAATCGCCGATCTGTTCCGAAAGAGCTCCCGCTGGGTCGAGATCACGACCAAGGACCTCGCCAACTGGTTCCTCGACAACGGCCACCGCGAAGACGAAGAACTCAAGCGCGACCAAATCTGGAGCCGCAGGTTCAAGCGCTAGCCGCCCTACCTCAAACTCACCCGTTGCGGGCGCGCTGCTTTTTGGGCAGGGTGTCGTCTCTCACGATGTGAGAGGATTCTCCTAGGTGGTTTCGTATGATTCGTCTTCTACTTGTTACATGCGCGCTAATGGTGGTTCTCTTCGGTTGCAAGGATGAGATGATTCTGGTGAGCCATCCTTCCGAGGTTCAGATTCCGGACCCAGGTCCGTCGCAGCAGCAGTTCATTGCCCAGCAACAGCAGCGCCAGCGCGAGCAGCAACACCAGCATCAGTCGGAAGCCGCTCCCGCGCAGGCGGTGGATCTTGCGTCGCCAAAGGCGACAACATTCGCTGTTCCGAAGTTGGCCGAGTCCGCGCGGGAAGTGACGCTCAAGGGCGTGACGTTCCAGTTGCCTGAATCGGTTCGAGACGCGGGTCTTGAGACGGAGTTTCGCGCGGCGACCTTTGATGTGCCCGCGCTTACGGGAACCGACGAACCGGGCGAACTAGTCGTCTTCAATTTTGGCCCCGGACAGGGCGGCAGCGTTGAGTCTAACGTCATTCGCTGGGTCGGGCAGTTCGAAGCCGCGAGCGAGGGCGAGTCTCCAGTCGCCCGTTTTTTGGCGGAGTCGCGTGGCGGGCTGACCGTCACCCAACTGTCTCTTTTCGGCGCGTACAAGGCGGGCGCGATGCGTCCCAATGCGCCTGCCCCCGAACTCAAGGAAGGCTTTGGACTTGATGGTCTGATCATCGAAGGCGGGCCG
>JAUIJJ010000250.1 GCA_030431385.1 bacterium
AATCCACAAACCCACGCAGCAGTGAATCCTGCCGCGAGCGTAGTCAGCAAAGGAAGGCTATGAATGTCGGCGGCAGCGAGGAGCAGAAATGGCTGAGGCAAAGCAGTGAGTCCCTATCAACAAGTTCAGAGAGTTGGCCACGGGCGTCGAATTGAGCACAACGATGAAGCACTTCTCATACCTTCCGATCAGAAGTATCCGAGTTCGTGTTTCGATTCGCTAAAGTGTATGTCCATTGGGAACAGCGATCGAATGACTCAATCGTCTGTGGTAGAGGCGGTTCCAACCCTTGGCGTCCGCGACCCTAACCAATCACGACGAAGAAAGCACTGTAAGAGTGTCATCGATCTCTCGGTTAGGTCCTGGCTTCGCCATCGATAAAGTGGTGGGAATCCCGCGCAGCTGGAAAGTACCGACCGATCCACATGGGATCCTTCCGACCTCGCTCTAAAACGCTGTCCCTCACTCCCACCACGTTGTTCCTCATCGCCCAGTCGAATGCACCTTCATCCAAAGGGTACGATGTCAGGAGTCCTGTAAGGGAGTTTTCTTTAATCCATGACGCAGCCAACTCGTATGTGGTGAATGCGCCAGAGGCGTAATCGCTCTTGCTTGCGTGGAAAATCCAAACTTCATCCATGATGGTATCTCTGGACTCGCCTAGCGGTTCAGGCGGATTCGCGTTGAAAGCGTGAGTGGCGGAGTTCGCCTTCTCTGACGTAGACAACTTCGTCGCAGATGTCGACGGAGAGGTCGCCGATTCGTTCGAGGGCTTTGCTGACTCCGATCATGTTGGTGATCATGTGGAGGTGCTGGGGAGAGCGTTCGCCGATTTGGAGAAGCTGCTGGATCGTCTCGCGGTTCGCTTCGTCGAGGGAGTCGTCCCGGTCGCGGATCTCTCGGGCGAGTTTTTCATCCATCTTTGCGAAAGCCTGGAGCGCTCCATCCCAAAGTGAGCGGGCGAGTTCGTAGTTGTGGGGAATGTCGACGTAGGGCTGGATGCGCGGCAAGTCGCAGGTGCGCTTGCTCGCCTGTGCCAGATTGACCGCGATGTCGCCGGCGCGCTCGATGGCCTCGTTGATTCGCAGAAAGGCGATGAGAAGCCTGAGATCCTGAGCGACGGGCTGGTTGAGAGCGATCATGCGAATGATCCACTCTTCGTGCTCGTCTTCCATGGAATCGAGCTGATCGTCGCGGCGAATGACGTCTTCCGCGAGGATCTCATCGTTGGCAACGACCGCCGCCACGGCGTCGCCCATCAGCTTCGCGCAAAGCTCTCCCATCTGGTTGAGGGAAGCTTGCAGCTTCTTTATCTGGTTCAAGTACGAGCCACTTACCGGCATGGGGCACCTCTCCGACGCGCCTGTTTGATCAAGGCGACATTGAGATTTGTGTTCTGAGCGCCTCCAATGCAAGTACAATCCGAAGTTATCCACAGATTTGTCACAAGTTACACCCACGCTCCAATTCTGCATATATGAACATCTTGTAATCTGTACGACACCGGCGATTCTCAGCTTGTGAACCCAACCAGCGACCGCGAGAATCCTTCCCGACTCCCATTTTCGACGGAACCTATGGAAACGCCAGACGACAACGCTCCGATTCCGGCGACTCAATCTTTGAGTGCGATCACTCAGACGAGATCACTCCCCGCTCGGGGGGAGGTCGGGTTCATGATCGGCAGCTACAAAGTTGAGAAGGAACTAGGGCGTGGCGGGATGGGAGTCGTGTACGAGACCGTCGACGAGAATCTCCACAGGCGCACAGCCCTGAAGGTTATCTCGCCAATGCTCGGGATCAACCCCGAGGCCATCGAACGGCTCAGAAACGAAGCGCGAGCTGTCGCGAAACTCAATCATCCAAATATCGTCTCGGTCTATGCGTTCGACTACTCGGAAGGCCTTCCGTTTATTGCCATGGAGTACGTGGAAGGTGCCGACCTTCGTCAGCAGTGCCTGCGCCACGGCCCCATGAGCGCGGAAGTTTCCCTCAAGTACATCCGCGGTGCGGTCGCTGCCCTCGGTTACGCCGCGAAGCATCGAATCATCCACCGCGACATCAAGCCAGCCAACATCTTCCTCACGAATGAGGGAGAGATAAAGGTCATGGACTTCGGTCTGGCGAAGGAACTCGACGTGAAGAGCGACCTCACGGGGACGGGAAACACCGTGGGCACGCCGAACTACATGTCGCCCGAGCAGGTACTTGCCAAGCCACTTGATCATCGCTCCGACATGTACTCGCTGGGGTGTACGCTCTACACGCTGCTAACGGGCCGGCTGCCCTTCGAAGCGCCCTCAGCCACCGAAGTCATGATGAGTCACGTTAACTCCTAGCTCGCGGTTCCCGTGGATTGGAAGCGCGTCGCGAACGGCAAGCTCACAAAGATCATCGGTAAGCTTACGAGAAAGAAACCCGAGGACAGATACAGCACTTGGGATGAGGTACTGGTGGACGTGGATGATGCGCTTGCGAACATGACAGGCAGCACCATGGTCAGCACGCCGGGATTGACTGCTGGGCGGAATCCGATGCCCACCGCTGCATTGATCGGAGCGGCGATTGCCCTCGCGGTGATCGCGATTCCGGTTGTGATGTGGATGGCAGGCGTTTTTGAAGGCGAGTCAAGGCAGGCAACCCCCGAGCAGCCAATGACGGCGGCCCGTTCGGGGATCTCGAACCCATCCAGTTTCGGCGAGTCAGGCACCTCCAATCAGCCGACGATTTCCCAACTGCCAGCGAACCTCCCGCAGTCGTCGGCCACGCCGTTCCCGACCGTTGCACCTCCCCGACCAACGCCAGCTCCGGTACAGGTGACGCATAATGAAATCGTCAACATGATCAAGCGCACAGAGTACGTGCGGGCGATTCAGGTCATTCGTGAATCAAGTGATTTCGAGGAACTCCGATACCTCCCTATGGCCGAGGGACTATTGCTACGCGAAACGGAAGCGGCTCTCGACGCAAACGGACAGTTTATCGCAAGCGCCTCGTTCCTCACCAAGGACATGGGGCCACAATCGCGAGGGCAAGCGACCAAAGACTGGATTCACGAGAAGGGGAAGGAGTTAAGTTTCGAGGATGCGGCCCAGGCCGTCCTCGTGCTCATTTTCGCCGATGATCCCGAAGCTCTCACCTATGCAAAGTATCTCGGTGAAACCTACTCGCCAGGGCCGCAGACCGGTCGCTACTATAGCATGTTGTTCCATTCGGCGATTTTCATGACGCCCAGCGCCGAACGAGAGTGGCATCAGATTGTTTCGAACAGAGTCGGCGGTCCGCCGGGAATCGGAAGATCCAATGATGGAAGGTCAGGGGGCAATCGTCGGCCAAATGGGCCGCGCCCTCCTGCGAACAATCGGCCACGAAACTAACGCCTCTTCAGCAGGCCGCAGCAGCCGACCAATCCTCCCCATCACTCTGGGAACTCGCATCGCCCTTGGCTGCCTCCGTGTCGGGCTGCGACTCTGCGCTTCCGGCTCCGCTCGCTTGGTTGGCGATGAGCGCGAGGTTGCTGAGATCGAGGTTCGCACCGGTGATGACTGCCAGCGCCTTGTTCCCCTTTTCGGTCTCCGCCCGACGTAAGAGTCCCGCAAAACCAAGCGCTCCCGCCGGTTCAGGCAGGAGTCGCTTCGTTTCCCAAAGATAGCCGATCGCGTGGCAGACGTCCTCGCGGGTCACCACGAGGTGCTCGTCGAGGAGTTCATTGAGCAAAGTAAACCCGATGTCGCCGGCCCGCTTCACGCAAGTGCCGTCGCAAAACGAATCAACCGTCGATAGACTCACCGGTTCGCCAGCTTCGAGCGCTGCACCCATTGACGCCTGACCTTCGCACTCGACGCCCACAATCCTGATGTCTGGATAGACCGTCTTTAGCCAAAGCGCGCTCGCAGCCGCCATCCCTCCCCCGCCAATCTGCAGGAAAGCGACGTCGTAGCGAACTCCTGGCGACTGGGTGACGATCTCATCCGCGAGCGTCCCCTGCCCACCAACAACGCGAACGTCATCGTAGGGGTGGACGAGCAGCCTGCCGGATTCGGCGGCGTCTTTCTTCGAGGCCGAAGCGGCGTCGTCGTAGGTGTCGCCGACGATGCGAATCTCGACGAGGTCTCCGCCAAGAGCTTCCACTGCTCGGCGCTTGGTCATCGGGGCGCACCCGGGCATGTAGACTCGCGCAATGATCCCGAGGCGACGGGCTGAAGCGGCGACGCCTTGCGCGTGATTGCCAGCGGACGCTGCAACGACACCGCGCACTTTCGCCTCCTCGGGAAGCTGCGCCATGGCGTTGTAGGCGCCACGCCACTTATACGAATGAATCGGTGAGAGGTCTTCCCGTTTAAGGAACACTCGAACTGGTAGCGGCGACTCCAGCTCTTCCAGCGGGGTCTGCTGGAAGAGCTGGTAAATTCGAGTGCGCGCCATCATCATCTGCTGAATGACTTCCTGCCTTAATGGGCCGGAGTCGGGCAGCCCCGCCGAAGCGGGGTTGTGGCTGCGCACTGTCATTATCGCCTCTTTCATCGATTGATCCTCGGGTCGCCGCGATTAGACTGCGGCGCCCTTTTCTGAGTCCTGTACGAGCTTCTTCGATTGAGGGAAGCGCACCTTCGAGCGCAGTTCCTTGCCAATCTCCTCGATCGGATGCTTGGCATTTTCGTCACGCAGTTTGTGAAGGTTCTTACTTCCCGCCCGGTACTCGGCGATCCAGTTTTCGGCGAACCGCCCGTCTTGGATGTCTTGAAGGACTTCCTGCATGTGCTTCTTGACGTTTTCGTCTACGACCCGAGGACCGGAAACGTAGTCGCCATATTCGGCGGTGTTGGAAACGGAGAAGCGCATGTTTGCCAGTCCGCCCTCCCACATCAGGTCGGTGATCAGCTTCAGCTCGTGGAGGCATTCGAAGTACGCCATCGCCGGCGAGTAACCAGCGTCGGTGAGCGTTTCGAAGGCGTTTTGTACAAGGCGGGTAACGCCGCCGCAGAGCACCGCTTGCTCGCCGAAAAGGTCCGTCTCTGTTTCCTCGCGGAATGTCGTCTCGATCACACCAGCCCGTGTTCCGCCGATCGCTTTCGCGTAAGCCAGCGCGATGTCGAGCGCGTTGCCGCTCGCGTTTTGGTGAACTGCCACCAGCGCGGGAACACCGCTGCCGTTGACGTACTCGCGACGAACAGTGTGGCCGGGGCCTTTGGGAGCGATCATGAAAACGTCGATCTCCGCAGGCGGGTTGATCTCGCCAAAGTGAACCGAGAAACCGTGCGCGACGGCCAACGCCTTGCCAGCCTTCATGTGAGGGAGGAGGTCGTTCTCGAAAATCTCACGGTGCTTCTCTTCTGGCACGAGCATCATCACGACGTCGGCCCATTCGGCGGCTTCCGCTGCGGTCATGCAGGTCAGCCCTTCAGCCTCGGCGCGGGCGCGTGAACGGCTTTCCGCCGGCAATGCGACGGCGACATCAACGCCGCTGTCTCGCAGATTGAGCGCGTGGGCGTGGCCCTGACTGCCGTAGCCGACAACTGCCACCTTTCTGGATTCGAGATGGAAGAGATTCGCATCGTCATCGTAGTACAATTTCAAGCTCATCGGAGAGTCCTTTCCGGTTTGAGAGTTTGGGATTCTGGAGTGTGAGAGTTTTCGCCCGGCAGGCGCAGCACAGCGCCTTCCGAAGCGGAGGTCGCCATGAAGGCGTAGCGAGAAAGCCAACCGGTGAGACGTTCTTTCACCAGCGGTTTCCAATCTTCGCGACGTCGCGTCAGCTCTTCGTCGTCGACTTCAAAGTGCAAAGTGCCTTCGAGCAAATCGAGGGAGATGATGTCGCCGTTTTCGACGAGGCCAATCGGCCCTCCCGCTGCCGCCTCGGGGCTGACGTGCCCGATGCATGCGCCTCGTGTGCCACCGGAAAAACGTCCATCGGTCACAAGTGCGACAGTGTTGCCGAGACCCTGCCCCATGAGGTAGGAAGTTGGGCTGAGCATCTCCTGCATGCCCGGTCCGCCACGCGGGCCTTCGTAGCGAATCACGACGACATCGCCTTCCTGAATCTCGCCGCCAAGAATCGCGTCGCAGGCATCCTGCTGCGAATTGAAGACTACTGCAGGGCCGCGAT
>JAUIJJ010000251.1 GCA_030431385.1 bacterium
TACGCAGATATGATACGGTACTCGTGTTCGAGAGACCAGATCATTCGCGGTGGCGTCGCGTACCGGCCTTCGATCTCGCCGCTTCCCCAAACAAAACCGAACGGGACTTCGATGATCATGTCCTGAGGAGACTGCGCCGTGCCCATGGTGTTGTATGCTTCCGGCTTCACGAATGTGGCGGTTTCGGAACGAACGTGGCCGAAGTCTACGAATACCAACAGGGCCGCGGTCAGCACGGGGACGACGCGCCACCTGCGAGCGGTAAAACAATGAATGACGAACTGAAGCCCGCACGCTGCCATGACGATCAATGCCGTATTGGAAACAAAAATCCATCGAGCAGGGACTCGCGACTGAGAGAGGATCGGCAGTTTCAATAGGTTGTCGAACAGTAGCAACTTTGACAGGAGAGCGGATTCGACGCGTGAGCCGTAGACAATGAGTTCCATACCTAATGAAATCAACGCAGGTACGATGAAGAGAAATAGTAGGAGGCTGAGTATATAGCGATCTTTCCGAAAAAGAAAGTACGCGCCCGGCACGGCGAGGAGAAGCAAGACAATGCCGAGGTAGTTCCGTTGCTCTGGATTTGGCGGCGCGGCCTGTGCAACGGATTCGGGCATTGCCCTACCGATCCATGAGACATCCGGGTTGGGGATAAGGTAGAAGGCGGCGTCAGAGGCGACTTCGCGTCCTGCCCACGGATGGGCGTTTGCGTCGTTCCAATAGTTCGCTTCCTGAAGCGGAGTCACAACCGCCCACATATATCCAGCAACACCGAATGCGATTCCTGATAGTGCGACGCGGCCGAGGACACTTGCGGCGGGGCGAAGTTGTTTACCGATCAGGAGTCGGCTCAAATGAATCCCAAACGTTGCCGCGAGCGCGAAGCCTGTATAGAAGACCAAGTTATAGTCGGACATGAAGACAGCAAACATCGAGACCCCTGCAACGATGGATGCTACGATTCCTGCTCGACCTTCTTGCTGAAACACATACCTGAGATAAAACCACATGAAGAGCGGGATGACGCCCATTTCGCTTAGCGATACGTGAGAGATGAGCCTGTGATAGAGAATTGGGCACAGCTCGAAAGCGAACGCCGCAAAGGCGGCGATGAGCCAGGACTCTGTCCAGTGGCGCGTCAGTAGAAACATTCCCGTGCCGGCAAGAAGCGTCGCGAAAATGAGAGCGAGGTTGTAACCGAAGTACGCGCCGAACAATTTCGTAAACGGAGAAAGGAGCATCCACGTAGAGACGCCAACAATCTGATAGCTCAATGTCGTGCCGATGGGAGCGAGCACTTCGTTTGTGTAGTAAAGTGGCGTCCCTCGGAGAGCCATTGAGTCCGCGACGTGATCCGCCGCCCACATTCCGTTTACGATGTCTCCGCCATTCCCGAAGGCGTGGGTGGCGAAGTTCGGAACCACCACCCAAAAGTGATAGAGGACCGGAAACAGAAATGCGAAGGCGATGATCAGGTACTTCCAACGGGCGAGAGAGGACTCGAGCGAACTTTCGGACGGCGTCGGTGAAGGTTCGGTTTCCGTGTTCTCTGCGGGAATGTCCGTCACTTCATCGGACATTCTTCAACTCCTCAAACCACTCGACGACACCGCGAGCGTGTGCCTCCCACGTGTGATCTGCGAAGACTTTTTTCTGCAACCGGTCGACTTTCTCGCGGAAGGGTTTCGGGTCGTTGCAGAACTCGCGGATGCGCTCTTCGAATGATCGGAAATCGTTTGGCCGGAACAGGTACGGCGAGTGGTGACCGCAAAGCTCACGGATCGGTTCTGTCGCCGGAAGGACAAGTGGGCGTCCGACGGCTGCTGCCTCGAAAATTTTCGTGGGAGTGGACTGCGGCGACGCGCCGGGGACGAGCACGATGTCCATGGCGCTGATCCAACCGGCCATGTCCGATTGGGGGACCGTCCCAGTGAAGTGCACTCGGCCGTCCTCGACGTATTGAAAGAGACGGTTGCGGTGGCGGTGGACCTTGAGTTTACCCCCGCCGACGACCAGGAACCGAACGCCTTCCTCACCGCGACGAAGCATCTTTTCCGCGAGGTCCATGAACCACGATGGTTTGTGATAGGAATTCATGGAACCGACGTATCCGAAGATCAGGTCGCCTTCGGGCCAGCCGAGTTCCTTGCGCTTGTTGATGCCTTCGTCATTGGGAAAGAAGCGGGCAGGATCGACGGCCATGGGGAATGGGCGGATGCGTTCTTTCTCGCAGCCGAGTTCCTCGAGATGGCGGCCCATGTAGCCAGATATCGCGGCGATTGCTTTCGCCGAAGCGATGAGGTCCATCTCCCAGCGTCGCGCCAAGGAGGGGAAGTGCAGGCGGTCGTTTTGTTCTTCGCTTAGGAGCGAGTTCACTTCGAATATGCGGGGGAGACCGGAGCGGCGCGCGGCCCATTGGCCAGCGCGAAAGTATAGAGACAACCGTTCGTAAATGGCGTCGGGTTTGTATTCCTCGATCGCCTTCGCGAGGAGGCGTCGCGACTGAAAGTCTGCGAGCAGGTAGCGCCCATCGATGCCGAGTTTGCGGCTCTTGGGGCAGGCGAGCTTCACCAGCGGGAAGTCTTCGTCCTCGCGTCGATCGCCACCAATATCGGCTGCCGCAACGATGACCTCGTGGCCGAGTTCGCGCAGTGCATGCACCATTTCGCGAATGTGTGTGGAGGCTCCCTTGCGCCCGAACACGGGAATTCCCAAGTCGCCACAGATGTAGAGAATCCGCATTAGTCTTCTTCGAGCGGGTTGCCCGCTGACACGTTAATGAGCTGTACCATGTCTCGCACGGCGGTGTCCAAACCGGCGAAGATCGCGCGGCCGACGAGGGCGTGACCGATGTTAAGTTCGTTCATGTGGGGGAGGGCGGCGATTGGCCCGGTGTTGCGATAGTTCAGCCCATGTCCCGAGTTCACGATGAGCTCTTCTTCGTAGGCGAGGTAGCACGCGGCGCGGAGCCGATCGAGTTCGACCTCGGCCTTGGCGCGCTCGCGGTCGAAGTTCTCGCACCATACGCCGGTGTGGAATTCCACGTGGCTGGCGCCGGACTTGACGGACGCGTGGATTTGCTTTGGCTCGGGATCGATGAACATGCTGACGGCGATGCCAGCACGGCGGAGCTTCTTGGTCGCTGCGGTGAGGGCTTTCAGATTACCTGCCACATCTAACCCGCCTTCGGTGGTCAGCTCTTTGCGCTTTTCGGGGACAAAGGTGACCTGATCGGGCTTCACTTTCACGGCGATCTTCAGCATCTCCGGCGTGCAGGCCATCTCCATGTTGAGCGTGCCCTTCACGACGCGACGGAGCGCGAGCGCGTCGTCGTCGCGAATGTGGCGACGGTCTTCCCTCAGGTGAAAAGTGATGCCAGCCGCTCCGGCCAGTTCGCAGAGGACCGCCGCGTGGAGCGGATCGGGTTCACAACCTCCCCTCGCATTACGAACAGTCGCGACATGGTCGATGTTTACACACAATTGGGGCATCGGCAGGAGCTTTCTGCTTTAGTCTTCTGTCATGTTGTCTGATTCGTCTTCATCAGAGACTGCGGCGGTCGGCGTCGCAACGGGCGATTCGGAGGAATTGAGCGTCGCCGTTGTTGAGCCGTCTTCGGTGACGGATGGTGTCACTTCGGGAACTGGCGTCGGGGTCGGCGTCGCGAAGGATGGATCCTGTAGGATCGTCACGGTCACTGTTCGAGGCTCGGCGACGAGGTGGTCGATCAGCGGGCGCAGCTCGTAGTTGTTCAAAACGACGTCGACGGGGACTTCGGTCGCCTCGCCCGGCTTTTCGACTACGCCGAAGAGGTTGATGCGAATGTCATCGGGGGAAATTTGCTGAACAGCCGAGCGCTTGCCTTCGACGACGATGTCGAGGCTCGCGGGTTTAACTTCAGCCAGCAACCCCTTGCCGCTCGAAACAAATTGGTAGTTGAGAGGAACGGCGGTGAGGCGCTCTTTGACTGTTTCCTCGCTGACCACTACGATGACAGTGACCAGATGCTCCTCTTCGCCGGGAACGGGTTCGAGGCCATCGGGGAAGGCGAGCTTCACTTGGGCGGAAATCACGTCGCGCGCACCGGAAACGTCGATGGGTTCCGTCGGCACATCAGGGCTTTCGACGCCGAGTTCTGCGAATTCCTCTGCCTTCCATTGATGGAGGAGCACGCGGACTTCGTCCTTTCCGTCTTCGACGACAAACTCATCGATCTTGAAGCCGTCGGCAGGTTTCCCGGTTACGCGCGGGATGACGTTTGCCATCGCCGAACGGAGCTGCGCCTCCCACTTCACCTGACGCTTGAGAACAGAGACGGGCTGAATGTTGTACTGCTCCATGCCGATCTTGCTCTCCACCATTTCTTCATAGACGGGGCGCTCGCCGCTGTCTTCCAGCTTCCTGGCGAGCGAGCCTTTCAGGTCGGAGAAATCCATCTCGACGTAGAAGTCTTCGGACTTCATCCGCTGAGCTTCGATGGCGGGGTAGGAGAAGCGAACGAGGACTTCGCGGGTGCGCAGGTTCAGGTCGACGGTGCTGTCGACGCCGGTGGCGTAGACCTCGACGTTGAGATTTATCTCTTCGGTTTCTGTAAACTGAACGACGAGCCACACGCCGGTGCCGCAAAGGATCGCTGCGCCGACCAAGACAAGTAGCCCGAGCCAGGACTGTCCGATTCCCTTAGCCATCGGAGTCCTCCTCAATGGAGAGGTAGGTCTTCAGTTTCTGCTTCAACGATTCTGCGCTCTCGTTGCGTTCGATGCGACCCTCAATGGCGATGCTGATCGTGCCGGTCTCTTCCGAACAAATGATCGCGATGGAATCGGTTTCTTCGGTCAGGCCGATGCCAGCACGGTGACGGGTGCCGAGGTCCTTGGAGAGTTTGGGATTCTCGGAGAGCGGAAGCAGGCAGCCTGCTGCGGCTATTCGGTCGTTTCGAATGATAATGGCGCCGTCGTGGAGCGGGGTCTGGATGGCGAAGATTGTGCGCATCAACTCGGCGGAGACGAGTGCGTCCATGGGCGTGCCGACTTCGATGTAGGGGCGGAGAGAGTTACGGCGCTCAATGGCGATGAGCGCGCCGATTTTCCGCTCGGACAAACGTGTGACAGCTTTGATAATCTCGTCGATGTCGAAGGTACTGGGATTGAGGAACCAGTGGAAGATCGTCGCCTGTCCGAAGTCTGTGAGTGCCTTCTTCAGTTCGTTCTGGAAGAGAACGACGAAGACGATAACCACGAGTGTGAGGGAGCGTTCGAGGAACCGGGCGGTGGCCGTTAAGGAGGTGACCTTCGAGATTACCCAGATGAGGACTCCGCAAACGATAACGATCACCAATCCACGAAGCGCGACGAATGATCGCGACTCGCGGAGTAGCAGGAAGATCAGAAAGAAAACCAGCGACACCGCGAAGATATCCACGGCGTCTTTGGTTCCGATCGATTCGAAAATTGAAACCAGACGATCCATTCAGTCAGGCACCCCGAATCGCGGGGTTACTCTTCCTCCGATTTCATGATCGCAACTTCTTGATGACGTTGCCCATGCGGCGCACGGCTTCTCGCATGTCTTCCATGCCGATTACGCCGTAGCAAAGGCGCATAGCGTCGCGAGGTCGTTCGTTCTGGGGGTTTTCGCAAAAGCAATACATGCCGGGAACGTAGAGCACCTTTTCTTCGAGGACGGCGTTAAAGAACTCGGACCCCGGGTCGGTGTCGAGACCGGGAATTCGCGCCCAGACGTAGAGGCCGCCCTTGGGGTGCAGAATCCAGGTGTCCTCTGGCCAGTACTCTTCCAGCGCGGCCACGAGGGCATCGCGCTTCGCGCGGTAACGGTCGCGAAATCTTGCCGCCGCAACGTCATAGTCGCCGCTCACCATCAGGTCCGCCATGAGATTCTGATTCAAGTTCGAGGTGCCGAAGTCGTGGTTCCCCTTTTGACGAAGGCAATGGGTGAGAAGTTCGTCCGAGAGGTAGGCCCATCCGAGGCGAAGCCCTGGCGAGAACGCCTTGCTGAATGTGCCGAGCAGGGCGATCGGGGACTCTCCTCCGTCGAGGGCGTGGATGAATTCCTCGTCCTCGCCA
>JAUIJJ010000252.1 GCA_030431385.1 bacterium
TGGTGTTTCCAGACCAGCGATATCGAGAAAGGTTGGGGCGTAATCAATGTTTTGAATGAGTTGTTCCGGTCGAGAGCGCGAAGGTTTGGTCGCGACCGCTCAACGTATGAGCCAGAGCCTGAATCGGCCCAACGACTTCTTCGGTCGTGTTGAACCGAGGATTTACCGACACGATCGTATCCAGATCGATACGGCTACCCTGCGCGAGTGGGCGTCCGAAGAAAACCGGCGAATCAACAACTGCTGCCGCGCCAGGAGTCGTGCCTTGACTGTTCCCGCTGGCGACTTGCGCGCCGTCGAAAATATTGCCTTTAATGCCACGCTCGTCTGCGCCACCGTAGAAGTTTAGGAGACCAAGCTCGTCGTCCAACTCCAGCTCGCGGGCATCGTATGGGAACGTCAGGAACTCTGCGTTTGCGTCGCCCGGAGTGACGTAGAACGGCGTCATGACGGAGTTGAAAATGTGTGACTCGGCGAGGCCAAGCGCCTGACCGATCGCCTTTGTAAAGGCCACCTGAACGTCGAGCTGACCGAGTGTGTCTTCGATCGAGATTTCAAGGTTTTCGAGTTCGTCGGGGTCTTCAGGAAACAGGTTCCAGACCACCAAACCGTTCATGATCAGGTCGACCTCGACGAGTTCTCCGGCGTCGTACTTCCGCTTGGGCAGGTACGTCTCGTACAGAGTCTCTCGGTCGTCGAAGAACGCTGCCTCGATGATACCGTTTGAATCTTCGAAAATGACGAAGTCCTCGATGCTGCCATTCTCGTCGGGATCGAAGTCTTGCCGGAAGAAGTAGTAGACAGGAACGGAAAGAACGCCGTCGCCGAGCGGGGCGTCGCCGTCACGAAAGGTCACCAGGTTAAAGGTGTCCGGCTGAACTTGAATGGGGCCAAAGGGCAATTCGGTCAGCGTGGGCGCTGAATCCGAGGGAATGACCAGACCAAGCTCTACGTCGTCGGCATCGACCTTATCCCAGTTATCGAATGCCCGTGAGAATCCATTAACGACTTCATCGTCATTGATCGGATTGTTGATCTGATTAGCCGGGTCAAGAATTCCGCCGCCGGCGAACGGCCGGAACAGGTAGAAATTGATCGGATCCTCGCTCTTCCATTCCACCGGAACTTGCATGGTCAGGTCGTCGCTCGAATCTGCTGGGTCCCGACTGTCGTTGACGTCGACATAATAGGGAACTCCGGCCACGACTGTGCCGGAAATCAGGGCGCAGGCGGCGGTCGCCAACGCGGAGCTTTTCTTCAGGAACTTTTTCAACACAGGCTCTACTCTCCAGTGCCGGTTGTCTGCGGTCAAAGAGGGGTGGTCTTCGTGGCGCGCCCGGCTCACTTGCCGGCCTTCATGTCGGCTGACTTATCGTCCTGCAACGTCGGCCGTGTGTTCGCAGAAGCGGAGGGTGAGGCCGCTTCCCATACTTGGCGATTCAATTCATCGAGCTGCTCGTCTGTCATGTAGGCGACTCCGGGCAGCGGATCAAGACTGCGCAGTGCCGGTGTGGCCGTGCGCTCGGCGACGGCGAACTCGCCGCGGATGCCCTTGATCTCCTGCAGGTTCTTCGTGCGGCGCTGTTCCGCCGAACGAGCCAGCGTGTCGCGCAGCGCGATACGGAAGTCTTCGTATGTCGGCGCCGCTGACAGTGACGGGGCAACGCGATCGTGAACCAACCGGCTCACCCTGAGGTTCCCCGGCACCGGCTCGCTAGCGGTTCGCTGGGAGACGCCTTCGTCGTCGATCGGAGCGGCCGGATCGAAGAGCATCAACCGGCCCTGGAACCCGCCGATGAGCTGGGGGTTCTTTACGAGAGGTGATTCTGAATTGTAGCTGTCGCGCTGAGCCGCAGGGAGCCTGCTCACCGGCTTGCTCAAGAAGAGCACGGCTTCTTGTCCCTCGCGAAAGATAGGCTGTCCGGGCACGTCCATCACAAAGCGGCCGACTTGCCCGCCGAGCTGATAGAGCTGTCCCTTGCCGCTCATCTGGCCCTTGTGGGCTTCGAGGACGTTAAAGTCCACGCGGGTCACCAGCAGGCGCTCCCACACTTCCGACTTCTTCCCCGTCACGCGGACGGTCACGACGTCGTCGGCAACTGCTGTCATCTGTTCGACAGAGAGCGGAACGACGCTCGCCGACGCCGCAAAGGGCATCAGCAGAAGCGCCACCATGGCGCTGAGTGCGAAGAGTACTTTTTTATTCATGCGCTGCATCCTTACTGCGCGAGTGTTGTTCATCGTTCAAAAACCTGCTTGGCCGGAACCTGCGACTGGAACCGATAGACGTTTCCTACGCTGATCGTCCCATTCGTCGGGTCGTAGTCCAGAAGGAAGTGCGGACCGGCAATGTTGTCCTCTTCGGGATAATTTCCGGTCTGAAAATCACCGTATCCGAACAATTGATCAGGCCCAATCGAGAAAACCGTCCAACCGTACTGGCTAGTAGGTGGTCGAGGCGTAAAGTCGTCAATCAGATCGGACACAATTTGTGCGCTCCAGTAGTCCAAAATGGCATTTGGGTACGCAATCCGATTCTCGAATACGTCGATGGGGAGCGAGCTGAGGTATTGGAGGGGCGTCGTGAGGACGCTCATGTCTTCGGCACGAGTCTCCACGTCGCCGACTAGAAAGAAGCCGGTCGAAGGGCCAGCCACCTGCCGAGGCGGGTAGCGGCTGTAATCCACCGCGTAGCTCTCCAAACCCGTCGCGATCGTTCGCGCATCGGCGTGGACGCGGGAGACCTTCGCTCGTGTTTGCGCCTCGAGAAAGTTGGGCACAGCAATCGCCGCCAAAATGGAGATAATGGCGACGACAATCAGAAGCTCAATCAGTGTAAACCCCGCGCCAATCGCTGACAAACGCCTGCGGCACGGGCGGTTAAGGGCGGTTTCTGACATCAATATCCCTTCAAAGCGACTCATCCCTAAGACTATGCGGCGCGAATTGCCGTTTGTCAGCCGAATAAATGCGGTTTTAACCGCACTCGGGTGAATTGCTCGACAAAGGGACTTTGCGATTCTTTCGCTTCGAGCGTCAAGCCACTTTTCCACAGGCTCAATCGGCCTCTAACTTCAGCGAATTCAGAACCTCAGGGCCGGAACGACACGAACTGGCTGCTCACCGGGTACTCGACGATCTTACCGTCGTAGGCCTTGATCGCACCGATGATGCTCCAGACCACGAAAGCGAGAAAGACCGGTAGCATCAGCAGGAACACCAAAAGCCCGATGCCAACGCACATCAGCACCAGTCCTATCCCGAACAGGATCATCTGGACTCCGAAATACGTGGCCGTGAAGGACATCGCCTCGAGAGCGTGCTTCCGGAGAAACGGTGATTCATCCTTCTTTACGATCCAAATGATGAGAGGAATCAGGAACGAGAATCCCGTGAAGTAAAACAACGTACAGGAGAGGTGGCACGCTAACGCCCACAGTTTGTCCTCGTCCTTGAACTCGACTGGTGACGGGTAGCACGTCATGCCACCGAAGGTTTCAACGCTTTCGTTTTGGCTCACGGTTATTGCTCCATTTTGGGGTCGTCGTGAAGTATCGCTACGGGGAGGTTCTCACCGCAGTAAACGCATTTCGGCGCGCGTTTTGGGTTCATTCTCTGACAGGACGGGCACGCTTTCGGGGCCTTGGTTTCTTTGAGCTTTCCATCCATTGTGCCATCCAAGCCGTCCATATACTGAATCCACTCGTTCAGCTCGTCCTTCTGGACAACGCCTTTTTCGACCAAGATTCGGCAGAGCGTTTGCAGCAGCAGCCGCTGCCGCTCGAGCGCATCTTGGAGTTCCTGAATCGTCGTCGCCTGCTGAAGGTCCGGTCCACTGGTGCGAGTAGGCTCAAAATTCGGTCGAAAACCGCCGTGAAAACTCATGGTCGCTCCCGAAGGGTAAGTCGCTTGCTTCCGCCCTCAATACGCCGGGGCGGCTGTGCTATTCAAAATCGTCGGCTAGAGGACGAAGCCCTTTCGCTGCGCGAAGTTCCGCTTCGCCTGCGAAAAGGCTGCTTGGTACTCACCGGTGCCCGGAGGCGGCAGGTTGCGCTGGCGGGCCAGAAACTGACGCGCCTCCGCTTCGATGTCGGCCTCGGCCTTCTGGTCGAGCATCATCGCCCGGCTGACGTACTCGGTCAGATCGTCGACCCCGCCCGTGGCGCGGACCGCGCCCGAGCTCATCAGGTCCTTGGCGATCTTCTTGGAAAGCTGGCGCAGACGCGATTCACTGAGACGCACCGCTTGTCCCTCCATTTCAATGGTTGGTAGGAGCATTGCCCGAGTGAGGTGGGCGACGCAACCTCACTCGACATTATCGACTCTCGAAAACGAGGCCGCCGCAATTGAGAACTTATCGCTGTTGGATCGACGCCGAGCCCGAAGTCGGGGATGTGATCACGCTCTCGCCGGAAGAAAGCCGCCACCTCGGTACCGTGCGCCGCGCTTCTGTCGGCGACCCGGTTCTCCTCCTCAATGGGCGCGGCAACCAATGGTCGGCAGAGGTCATCGAGCTTTCCAAGAAAGCTGTCCGGGTGAAGGTGACCGGTCTCGACGAGTCACTCCCCCGCCCATTGCGAGAAGTCCTGCTGTGCTGTGCGCTCACCCGCACGGGGGCATTTGAGGATCTGATCGAGCGCTCGGTGGAGTTGGGCGCGACCGCGATCCGATCCGTCATCACCGAGCGAACCGTCGTGAACTGGGACACCCGGAAAGCCCCCGCCAAACTGGAGCGCTGGAACCGACTCGCCGCCGAATCGCTCAAGCAATGCGAACGGCTGTGGCTCCCCGGCATCGAGGCCCCCGCGCGCTTGGCGGATCTGATTCACGGGCTCGCGGTCGAAGGATTTCTAACGATCGTCCTCGCGGAAAGGTCTTCCGATGCGCCCCCCCTCGTCCAGATTCTCGAAGCGGCCCCGCAGCAATCCATCGCGCTCCTGGTCGGCCCCGAAGGAGGCTGGTCGGACGGGGAACTGGCACTCTTCGCCGAGAGCAATCTCCAACGCGCCTCGCTCGGTACGGACGCGGTTCTGAGAAGCGAAACCGCGGCCCTCGCCGCCCTCGCGATGGTGATGGCCTCCAATCCCCAAAGCAATTGACCCATCTCCACAAAAAGCGAGTATGGGCTGGCATGTGTGGTAATGTACTCATCCCCCCGAATGAGGAGCTGTTGTCATGGGACTATTGGACTTTTTTCGAAGGATCATGGGAGGCGCGTCCCCGAAAGATGCAGCCGACGACGACGCGGTGGAGATTCTCGAACCGCGCGAATCTGGCCTTGAGAAGGTCGAGCAACTCACCGACAAGCAGATGCTCAACACGCGTCCCGATGCGACGCCAGACAAGCCCCATTGGTACGGAAAGCTCGATCACTGGATGGCGGTGAAAGCCGACTCGCCGCAAGCCGTCGCGAAGGAACTCGGGATGCGCGACGCCAAACCGTGCAACTGGGAGACCGGCTCGATCATCACCTCCAGCACTCTCAACGAACGACTCTACATTTCCGGCCCGGCCAATGGTTGGGTGTTTCTGTTCGGACACCTCCCCGAACCCGACGCGGACAATCCGCGCGAAGGGACGTTTCCCCTGCTGTTGAAACTCAGCAAGCACTTCGAGGAGGTCCAGTTCTTCACCTACCGCGCCGACCCGCTTCGCAACGGTTGGGCGCGGGCGTCGAAGAAGAAGATCACCCGCGCGTACTACTTCGACGGCGCGAAGAGTGCCGTGATCTGGAACGAGGGTGAAGTCACCGACGAAGAGTTCGCCTGCGATCACGACTACGGCGAGAGTGGCTTTTCCGGCGAAGTCCCCGCAGCCGAGTGGAAAGACCACATCGACGTATGCACCTCCGACGAGGCGACCGGCGAAATTTCTCGCAAGTGGAGTATCGACCCGGCGCGCATTCACCTCGAGGACATCCCCGCCGGGACCGGCCTCATCGGTGTCGCAAAATTCTAAGCAAGCCACCTAAAGATCAGGACTGAAAAGATGAAGATTGGTTTCATTGGGTTAGGCGTCATGGGGCGTTCCATGGCGGCGAACATCCTTGAGAAAAACGGCAGCGTGACAGTCTGGAACCGCACCCC
>JAUIJJ010000253.1 GCA_030431385.1 bacterium
CAGCAGTTCTGTCCGGGATGGCCGGGGCAATGTTCTCAACAAAAGGCTCTTCGTTGTCCAGGCCTCGGTGGACGGCTCTCTCGCCATCCGGCAGCCGACCATATTCCTCGACCTGACCGCGCCCGAAGCGCCTGCCGCCGTTCCCTCGATCGATGGACTTCCAGATCGCGCTGCCGTCGAGGATCACCTGATCGATGCCGCTCTGAATCCCCTCCTTGAAAGCACACGCAAGGAGCGGGCGCGGGAAGTCTCGATCATCTCCCGTCACATTGAGATCAGCCTCGCCGAGATCATCAATCGGGAGAACCTGATCCTCGCGGATTTGGTGGAGCAAAAGGAGGCCGGTTCGACCGAGCCCGGCCTCGACGGGCGCATCAAGATTTCCGAGGACAAGCTCCTGGAACTCGATCACCGGCTCAATTCGCGCCGTGATGAATTGGAGCAGGAGCGCCAGACCTCCATCGGCGACATCCACCATATCGGCCGAGCGTGGGTGGTGCCTCACCCAGACCGCGCGACGCCGGGAATCGCGCCGATGGTGACTGATCCCGAAATCGAGCGAATCGCGGTCGAGGTGGTCACCCGACACGAGGAGGCTGAGGGGCGCATCGTTGAAAGTGTGGAGAGCGAAAATCGTGGCTTCGATCTCATCTCGAGGAAGCCACATCCAGATGACCCCGAAACAGCCATTGACGTCCGATTCATCGAGGTGAAAGGCCGCGCCCACGAAGGGGAAATCGCTCTCACCTCCAACGAATACAAGACCGCCCAGCGCTTGGGTAACGACTACTTTCTCTACGTCGTCTTTCACTGCGCGACCCCGGAACCGTCCCTCAACATCCTGAGGAACCCGGCGCAGCTGGATTGGCAGCCCATCGTCAAAGTGGAGCACTACAAGCTCCGGGTGGATTCAGCGACCAAGCCCGTTGTGCTGCGCGAAGATCCGGGTGAATACCGAACACGCGACTGAAATGCCCATTCCGCCACAGCATAGCAGACGCTTCGTCTATCATTTTACCCATCTGGATAATCTTCGTGGGATAATTCAAAACGGACTTCTTTGCCCGAATCTAAAGCGGACGCAGGGAATCGAGCACCATTCAATCGCCAACCAAAACATTCAACATCGAAGGGCAGAGATGGTGGTGCCCTGTGGTCCTGGAGGAGTTGTACACGATTATGTCCCGTTCTATTTCTGTCGTCTCTCATCGATGCTCCTGGCGGTCGTAAGATCCAAGAATGTTGATCAGCAATATCTGATATATTTCGCTGTTCCAATAACTGTGCTTGACCGGCCAGACGTTGTTTTCACGAATGCATCCGCGAATACGATAGAACCTCCAGACTTTTTTACCGATCCCACCGACTTACAAACACTTGATTGGGATTTGATTGATAGCTGCAAATGGAAGTTTCCGGAGGCTCAAAAGCAAGCGCGAATGGCTGAAGCGCTGATTCATCAGCGCGTCGATATAGCTGACGTCGACCACATCATTATCTGGAACAAGAGCGTCAAGAAGGAAGTGGAGAGTATTTTTCAGGAAGAGGGCTGTGCAAATCCGCCACTTAACTTTCACGGGCCATATCCAAAATTTCATTACTTCACTCAGTTCTTTAACAATTCCGGCAAGTCTCTTGTGGCAGGCCCGCGTCTAATTAAAAGCGCTTGTGACGACGCAATTGAATATATTGCTGAGACGGGGCAAAGTTCGTCTGCGCAGTTTCGCAACATCCGGGAGTTGCTTGCGGGCCTTCAAGACGACTTCGGATGTCTTCCGGAAACCGCTGAGCTTATCGGTCTCGAATCAGAGAACGATATACACACCGAAGATGTCGGAACGCATACCTTAACTGTTGTCGAGAAGCTTTTGGAATCCGCTGAATTTAATTCTCTAAATGGAGCAGACCAACGGTTGGTCGAAATCGCCGCCTACCTTCACGATATTGGGAAAGGCCCTAAAGCGAGATGGGCCGATAACGGTGGGAAGCAACAGGTCGATGATGACCATCCTATCCGCTCAGTTGAGATGCTTCAGCGTATTCTCACCGAGGAAGTTGCAACCATTCGTCCAAGATCCGTTCAAGTCTTAGCAAAGTTGGTTTGCTACCATGATCTCGTTGGCGACATTCTTGGGAAAGGACGGGATCCAAAGCAACTTGAGGAGATAGCCGAAACCGAGCGAGAGCTGGACATGCTGATTGCTCTGGGACTGGCGGATATGCGGGCGGTCAATTCGATGTGGGACATGCTTCATCGAGGCAAGATTCCCGCGCTGCGGCAGCGAGTCGTGGATCACATCAACGCTCAAGAAGACGAGGACGAAGAGTAATTCCATCGATGATTCATTTCACCAAAGGCGACATGTTCGAGACCCCGGCCGACATACGGGTGAACACGGTGAACTGTGTCGGGGTGATGGGCGCCGGTGTCGCGCTGGCTTTCAAGACGAAGTATCCCGACATGTTTCGGGAGTACAAGCAATGGTGTGACACGGGGGAACTCGCTCCAGGAAAACTCCACGTTTGGAAGACGCTGACAGAATGGATCGTCAATCTGCCGACCAAGCGGCACTGGCGGCAGAAGTCACGGTATGAAGACATCGAGGTTGGGCTGGAAGCGCTGAGGGATTACCTCGCCGATCAAGGAAAGGTGAAGGTCGCTCTACCGGCACTGGGCTGTGGGCACGGGGGGCTGGATTGGAATCGGGTCTCCGCGATGATTCGCGACTCGCTCGATAGCCTCGACGCCGAGGTTTTTGTTTTCGAGCCGGGAGACTCCCGAGCAGCAGGACATGCGGTGACGAAAGCCGCTCTCGGAGAGATATCGACGATTGAGGGAACGGAGCTCCCTGCTCAACTCCGCGACATGGGAGTAGACCAGATCTTTCACGCTGGCAAAGGCCCCAGTCCGCTTGCGACGGATTTGACGATCGTCCTCTCGCCGAAGCCGGCCGAACGTGAGCAATCGGCAGCGCTAAAGTGTATTGCTGAGCTGGCGAATCCGGGCATCTCCATTGCCTTTGTGATCGGCACGGCAGCCTCCACCAAGATGGCGAGCGAACTCATCGCGAAGGGAGCGAAAGTCGTCGGGTGGACAGCCCAAGGCCTGCACCGCCAAAAGTTGCCCAAAGTCCTTCAATCCGCCTTCGACAATGGAGACTTGGCGGTGGCGTCGATCTCCAAATTGGAGCAGGGCTGGAACCCCACCGCGGCTGGTCGCGCGACGGTCGCGACCATGGCGGTTTCGAAAGCAGTTCTGGTGACCGATCCTGCTCCAAGGTGGATGGCTGAAGTGGCTCGTTCGGGGGATTCGATGCTCAGAGCGCCAATGTTTTTCATTCGCTACCAGGAGACCCAGCCAGGTCTTGAGGAACGT
This sequence comes from bacterium, assembly GCA_030431385.1. GTDB lineage: Bacteria > Sumerlaeota > Sumerlaeia > SLMS01 > SLMS01 > JAUIJJ01. The sequence continues at coordinate 3,377 of JAUIJJ010000253.1, forward strand.
TGGTCGGAATTAGCCGCGCGCCCAGTGGGGCGTAAGAACTCAAATGGGAAGCCGAACGTTGAGCCAATTCTTGAAGCGGTCGGGCTTGCTGGCGCATCACTTGCTCCGGCGGATACCTCAGCGCCTCCCCCTACAATTGAAGAGGAACATTGCCCGGGGGAATCCCAAGTTTCTCCGGAGTCCCAGACCGAATCATCAGAACCCCAGATGCAAACAGCCTACCCGAAGCGCCTCATCGAGGTCGATCTGCCGATCCGCCGAATCTCAGCCCATGCCCGTCGCGAGAAATCGATTCGTCACGGGCACATATCAACTCTTCACATCTGGTGGGCGAGGCGCCCGCTGGCAGCTTGTCGAGCGGTGACTTGCGCCGCGCTCTGGCCCGATCCGGGTGATCCTCTAACGCCAGATTCCTTTAGGCGAGTTGCTAAGCAGCACATGCTGGCATGGACGACTCACGAAAAACAACAGTCCCTGAGCCCGGAAAGTAGGCCCCACTTTGAGGCGGCACGTAAAAACGCCCACCGGTTTGATGATGACGCATTGCTTAGAGAAGCGCTCTTGGACTTTATAGCGGACTTCGCCAACTGGGACAATTCCTCCAATCCCGAGTTCCTGAAGACCTCACACGCGATTACGGAGGCGGCTCACGAAGCACTTGGTGGTACACCGAACACACGCCCTTTGGTTTTTGATCCTTTCGCTGGCGGCGGTTCAATTCCCCTCGAAGCAATTCGCGTAGGTGGCGATGCGTATGCGAGTGATCTAAATCCAATACCTGTATTGTTAAACAAGGTCGTCCTCGAGTATATCCCGAAGTACGGTCAACGTCTTTCTGACGAAGTCCGAAAGTGGGGAGATTGGATCAAGCGTGAGGCGGAGAAAGAACTCGCCGAACTCTATCCTAAAGATGCTTCGGGAGCAGTCCCGATTGCCTATCTCTGGGCGAGGACTATTTGCTGCGAGGGCCCTGGCTGTGGCGCAGAGGTGCCCCTAGTTCGTTCGTTGTGGCTTGCGAAGAAAACCAACCGTTCGGTTGCTTTGCGATTAAGACCGAACAAAAAGAATAAGAAAATCGAGATCGATATCATCGAGAAGAAGAATGGTTCTTGGATTGCTCAGGGTGACGCAATAGAGGCCACGCCTAGCTTTGAGGGTACTGTTAAGCGAGGCTCCGTGACATGTCCCTGCTGCGGCTTCACAACTCCATCACCAAGGACGCGAGCGCAACTCAAACAGCGGAAAGCGGGCACTGCGGATGCGAGATTGATGTGTGTGGTGGTCGAGGATCCAGAGGGATCTGGGGCGCAGTATCGTCCCCCTGGTAAATCCGATATGCATGCCAGCGGCCTGGCGCGCGAACGCCTTAGTGCGCTGCCTCGGTTTGAAGGCGGCTATAGCGCCATTCCTGATGAACCATACCCTGACGAAAGTGCATCGGGTGCCCTAAGCGCCTCTGTCTTGTATGGTTTTGAAACATGGGGTGATTTGTTCCCTCCACGAGCAGCGGTATCGTTAGCGGTATTTTCAAAATTGGTCACCCAAGTTCCTGAGAAAGTATCCGATTCTGAGTTGGGAGTTGCGACAACTACTTGCCTTGCGTTCTGCGTCAGTAAGCTGGCCGACTATCTTTCCTCTTTGTGCGTTTGGAGAACGGCCCGAAGCTGCGCAGCGCATACATTCGGCCGCCAAGCGTTGCCGATGGCGTGGGATTTTGCAGAAATGAACCCGTTTGCTGGTAGCGCTGGCGATTGGTCTGAAGCAGTGCGCTACCTCGGTCTTTTTGTCGAGGCGAACGTGTTTCATCGAGTTGGTCAAGGGATTGCAAACCAAAGCTCGGCAACTGCGCATCCATTGCCAGACGACAGCGCTCAACTTCTTTGCACTGATCCGCCATACTATGATGCAATCGCGTATGGCGACCTTTCGGACTTTTTCTACGTGTGGCTTCGTAGAGTGCTTTCCTCCTACTATCCCAACTTATTTGGAGAAACGCTCTCGCAGAAAACTGACGAAATCGTTCAGCTCTCGAAGCGTTACTCTGGGAAATACGGGCACAAAACTAAAGAATTCTTCGAGTCGATGATGACAGAAGCGCTTGCCGACTCCCGGCGAGTTGTCCAGCCCGATGGTATTGGCGTTGTAGTCTTCGCGCACAAATCCACCGCCGGTTGGGAAGCGATGCTTCGTTCACTGATTGAAGCTGGGTGGATAGTTACCGGTTCGTGGGCAATCGACACTGAACGCGGAGGGAGACTTAACTCAAATGAAGCCGCGTCGCTGGCGTCTTCGGTTCATATTGTATGTCGCCCACGAGAGAATCCTGACGGGTCCGTTCGAAATGATGAGGTGGGAGATTGGCGAGATGTATTGCAAGAATTACCTCGTCGGATCCATGAATGGATGCCGCGACTGGCGGCGGAGGGCGTCGTTGGAGCTGATGCCATTTTTGCTTGTTTGGGACCAGCGTTGGAGATTTTCTCTCGTTACTCGCAGGTTGAGAAGCCGAGTGGAGAACTCGTTTCTCTTCGAGATTATCTTGAGCAGGTATGGGCGGCTGTTTCTCGTGAAGCCCTTTCGATGATTTTCGAAGGCGTTAGCACAGAGGGCTTTGAGGCAGACGCGCGATTAACGGCGATGTGGATGTGGACGCTCACTGGTGGAAAGTCGGAGAATGGTGATAGTGAGTCAGTCGTTG
>JAUIJJ010000254.1 GCA_030431385.1 bacterium
CAGAACCCGCGCCTGTATCGGGGCGAGCCACACCGGGAAATTGCCGCCGTAGTGTTCGATCAGGATCCCCAGGAACCGCTCGAAACTTCCCAAGATCGCGCGGTGCACGACGACTGGCATTTCGTCGTGATTGTCGCGATTTGTGAATGCGAGATTGAATCGCGCGGGAAGCTGGTAATCGAGCTGGATCGTCGCCGTCTGCCATTCGCGGTGGAGGCAATCCTTCACGATAAAGTCGATCTTCGGGCCGTAGAACGCGCCGTCCCCTTCGTTCACCGTGAACTCCAGATCGTTCGCCTTGATGGAGTTTTCGAGGGCCTTCTCGGCTTGGTCCCAAGTTTCCTTCTCGCCGAGGAAATCGTCCGGGCGTGTGGAGAGGTAGACCTTCTCGAAGTCCCAATCGAAGGCACGGTAGACGCGGGCGATGAGCGCGATGAGCTTGGTGATTTCTTCTTCGATTTGTTCCTGCGGGACGAAGATGTGCGCGTCGTCCTGGCAGAACTGGCGCACGCGAGTGAGCCCGCTCAGCGTGCCGCTGGCCTCGTTGCGATGGAGTACGCCCTGGTCGTGAATGCGCAGGGGAAGCTCGCGATAGCTGCGACGTTTCTCCCGGAACACCAACATGTGCGAGGGGCAGTTCATCGCTTTGAGCGCGTAGACTTCGTTGCCCTCTTCGCTCAGCTCGATGACCTCCCCGTGGCGCTCGAAGATGTTCCAGAACTTCTTCGAAAGACGCTCATTTGAAAGCAGAACCCGCAGCCGCTCGATGGGCTCTTCCGAGTCGCCGAGGTGCTTTTTCAGGTCTTCCCATTCGCTCGCCGTCACGATGTCCGGCGCCGCCTTTTCAATCTCGCCGAGGCGAATGCGGATGTCAGGATCGTCGAGCGTGCGCGAGGCCTGCCCGGGGACGATGAACATGTTTTCACGATAGTGTTGCCAGTGGCCGGACGTGCGAAACAGGTCCGACTTGAAGAGCATTGGCGTGAAGACCTCGACGTAGCCCTCCTCGCGACATAGCTCGCTCATCATGCGGGCGAGCAGCTGGTAAATCGTGTTGCCGTTGGGCAGCCAGATCGTCTCGCCGGGCGCCCACTCGTGGTGCATGAACAGCTCGAGCTCGCGGCCGAGTTTGCGGTGATCGCGGGCCTTCGCCTCCTCCAGCACGCGGAGGTGTTCCTTCGGCTCCTTCTTCTTGAAAAAGGCCGTGCCGCGAATGCGCGTGAGCTGATCATTGGCGGCGTCACCCTTCCAGTAAGCCCCGGCGACGCTCATGAGTTTGAAGGCTTCGAACACGCCGGTGTGGGGCACGTGAGGCCCGCGACAGAGGTCTGTGAACTCGCCCTGAGAATAGACGGTGATCGTCTGATCCTCGCCCAGATTTTCGATGAGATCGATCTTGTATTTTTCGCCGCGCTCGCGGAACAGCTCCAGCGCTTCTTCGCGGGAGACCTCGCGCCGAACAATGGGGAGCGCCTCGTTGACGATCTTGTGCATCTCCGACTCGATGCGCGGGAAATCCTCTGTCGTCAGCGGCGGCTCTGTCTTGATGTCGTACCAAAAACCCTCCGCAGTCGGAGGGCCGTCCTCCAGCATCGCCTCGCTGTGAAGGCGTTTGACGGCCTGCGCCATGAGGTGCGTGCACGAATGGCGGAGGACTTCGAGCGACTCAGGATCGCGGGAAGTCAACAGCGCGACCTCGGCATCGCCCTCGATGGGGCGGGCGAGATCGACGATCTGGCCGTTGACCTTCGCAGCGAGTGCTGCCTTTGCGAGGCCCGGCCCGATCGACGCGGCGACATCCGCCGCCGTGACTGGCTGATCAAATTCCTTCACCGTCCCATCGGGGAGTGTGATCTTGATCGATTGTGCTAAGGAGGACATCTGGTTAACCCTTGCTGGTGTGCTGAAAATAAAATGAGCGCCGGATGCGAAGGCAACCGGCGCGGAAAATCAAACAAATCGCTGCCGTGCCCCGATCAGGGGCCGGTAGTCTGTCGGCTCTCGCGCAGCGCAATCGCCACCTTGTTGAGCAGGTCGTTGTAATCGAAAGGCTTCACGATGTAGTACTGCGTTCCCTTGTTGAGGGCTTCCTTGATCGTTTGTTTATCCGAAACGCCGGTGAGAAAGATCACGGGCACCTGAGCCGTTTTCTTCATGCGGCGCAGCTCTTCCAGAACCTCGATACCATCCATCTCCGGCATCATCAGATCCAGAATAATCAGATCGGGAACGACGTCCTCGGCCTTGGTGAGGGCTTCCGGCCCATTGGAAGCGGTTTCGACGTCGAACTGGTCCTTGAGTGCTGTCTTGATAATGAGCAGCACATCGTTCTCGTCGTCGACGGCGAGAATATGAGGTTTCTTCATGTCATCGGCCATATCAGAACCCTTCACGACTAGACCCAAATCCTAAGGCCAAACAATAGGAAAACCTCCCAACGCCCACTCAGGCGGTCAATGCGAAAGGGGCTTGGGTCAGTTGGGCGGCGCTTTCGTTAGAGTGCTGGAGGATAGACACGAGAAACGAGCCGCAAACAACAACGGGGCGGCCCCGATTAGAGGCCGCCCCGTCGCGAATGACTCTGCTATGGGTTTACTTCATGGCCAGCTTGTCACCGGCGATCAGCGTATCGAGCTGCTTGCGGAGAGTCTGCCCGTACTCTCTGGAGAATCCGCTGTGGATGGCCTGCACTTCGCCGTCCCTGTCGATGATGATCGTCTTGGGAATGCCGGACACATTGTAGAGGGCGCCGATCTCTCCATTGGGATCAAGCTTCACAGGGAGCGAATACGACTGCTTCTCCATGAATCCCTGAATCGTCTTTACGTCCTCGCGAACGTTGACGGCGTAGGCGACGACTCCCTTGTCGGCGTACTCACCCGCGACTTCCGCTAGAATCGGCATCGCGTCACGGCAGGGGCCGCACCATGTCGCCCAAAAGTCGAGGATCACGACCTTGTCGCCCTCGAGGTCGCTGAGCTTCATCTTGTCGCCACCGGTGCCGACCAACTCGAAGTCGGGGGCTTCTTCACCGGGCTGGATTGTCTTTATGAGACCGACCATCTGGCGCAGCTGCTTGTTTTCCGAAGCTCCCGCTGGCGGGTCGAACCCGAAGAACTTGTCGCCCAGCTCCTGATTGATTGTCCACTTGTCGTAGGTAATCGTCATCGTGAGGGGAACCGTTGCGCTCTTGCCAGTCACCTGGCGGAGGATCGGCTCGTCGCCTGCGTCGAAGTAAAGTTCGTAGTTCATCTGACCGACTTGCTCGACCTCTGCCGAAACGGAAAGGACTCGTTTAACTTCACCGTCGAGCTCTTTCTCGGAAACGGATGCGGCCGTGACGTCCTTGAGAAGACCCTTATGCGCATCGCCGCCCAGTAGAATGTCGGCGAGGAACATCTCGCTCGTGGAGTCGTAAGAGAGGACGTCGTGGAAGCTCTCCGTCATCGTGTCTTTCTGCCATGCTTTTGCCGGGGCGAAGTAGTACCCGAGATCCTGACCGTTGATGACGAGCGCGTCCTGCACCTTGCCGTCGACGAAGAGGTATCGGGCGTAATCGCCGGGCTTGCGGTGAGCAACTTGGAACTTCATTTCCTGTCCCTGGCCGGACACCTCGGCCTTCATCACCCCGTCGAAGCGGACCGAGTTCAGATTGTCGTAGAACTGGCCGATTCGTGCCATTTCTTTCTCGGCCGCGGGCGAGATTTCGGCTGCCGACGCTTGCGCGCAGAGCCCGGCAACGAGCACCGCCGACGCGCCGGTGCGGATGATCTTGCTCAGAAGTTTTGTCATTGAGTCGTCCTTAGAAAATATTGGGAGAAACGATCCCTCTAGGAGTGCATTTGCAAAGTTTGTTCCCGGTCCGGGTCACATTCGCCAAATGCTACTTCCCGGAGTTTTCTTCCGCCTCGCGAAGCTCTTCGTCAACTGAACTCCCTTTGGCAGGGGGTATCAGGTCGGCGGCTGTGAGCTTGCCAATAGCGGTTTTGCTGAGACTTTCGCGCACCTTGTCCTGCGTTTTCTTTACAACCACTCCCGTTTGGAGGAAGAGGCTGAAGAGGCTCGGGATGAACGTGATCGTGAAGATCGTCGAGAAGAAGAGCCCGAAAAGTGCCACGGTGCCCAGCCCCCGATAAAGCTCGGCACCGGAGCCGGGAAGGAACACCAGCGGGGCGAGGCCGAAGCTCGTCGAGATCGAGGACATCATGATCGGACGAAGGCGGTTGCGCGTGCTCTCCACCACGGCATCGAGAATGTCGTAGTTTTCTTCCCGAATGAGTTGGAGGGTTGTCTCCACCAGCAGGATCGGATTGTTCACGACAGTACCGATGAGCACGACGAATCCGAGCATCGTAAGAACATCCAACGGCTGGTTAATGTTCTCAATACCGAGGAACCCGAGGTAGGTGCCTCCGTTGTTCAGCAGCCAAAGCCCCACCATGCCACCAACGATGCCGAGGGGGAGGCTCATCATGATCACGAGCGGATAGCCCCAGTGGGAGAACAGGGCGACCATCAGGAGGTAGGTGATGACTGCGGCGAGGATGAAGTTCCCCCCGAGCGCCTGTCGAGTTGCTTTGAGTTTGTCCGATGCGCCAGCGACACGCATACTCACTCCGGGCGGAATGAACCCTTCTGCCGCCATCGCGCCGATCACGTCGTCCTGAAGGGAATCGACCGCCGTCTCGAGGGCGATTTCGTCCTCGGGGACCACCGTGAGCGTTACCGTGCGTTGGCTGTCAACGCGTCGGATCGATTCCGTGTTCACTGTCTCGACGATATCCGCGACACTGCTAAGGGGCACGGTGCGGCCGCTCGGCGTGTAGAGGAGCAAGTTGGTGAGGTCCTGGGTGCGATCAACGGTGCCCTGAGTGCTGTGAAGGTACATGTCGATCTTGTCGTCGGCGAGATAGAACTCGTCCATCCACGCGCCGTCGGAAAGTGCCCAGACCATATAGCCGAGATCGCCGACATCGAGGCCGAGCGACGCGGCGCGGTCCCAGTCCGGCCGAATCTGCAAAAGCGGTTGGCCGAGTTTGAGCCCCGGTTCGGGGCGGATGCCGCCCTGTGCCGAGGCGATATTCGCCTCATCAATCCGAATGAAAGTCGTCAGCGCCGTGTCGAACACATCGGCCAGATTCCGCCCTTGAATGTCGACGTCGATGCCGCGCGTGCCACCGAGCCCTTGTCCGAAAATCGAAGGCTGCGAAGTGAACGGAATCATGCCAGGAATGTTGCCCAGCTCTTGGTTGAGCACGTCTTTCAGATCATGGATGCGGTGTTTGTCGGTCGGCCTGGAAATGACGAGCAGGAACTTCGGCGTCGAAATGAAGAAGAATTCCTCAATCGCCGGAACATCGTCGATGCCCTCCTCGAAGCGTTTGGGATCCACGCCCACGTAGGGCATGAACCGGGACTCGACGCCGCGGCCGATTTCCGTCATTTCGGCGACGTTGTATCCCGGTGGCGGAAAGATCATGGTGAAGAGCAAGTTCCGGTTCCCGCTGGGCAGGTACTCGGTCTTCGGCATGAGCAGGAACGCCATCGCCATGGAGCCGAGAGCGAACGCCACCACCAAGACGACGCGGCGCGTCACGCCCTTCATCAACCACTCGATAAACCCGATCACCCTCGTGGCGAGACCTCGGCAAAGCGGCACGAGACCGAAGAGGTCGTCGATGTTCTTGCGGAAGCCGCCTTTGTGCTCGCGGTGTTCGGACAGAATGCGCGCGCTCGCCGATGGAATGACGGTAATCGCGACGAGCATCGAAAAGAAAATCGCTGCGGAAATCGCGATGGCAATGTCGCGGAAAAGCTGACCGGCTTCTTCCTCGACAAACACGATCGGCAGGAAAACGATAATCGTCGTGAGTGTGGAAGCGAGCACCGCGCTCCAGACTTCGCGAACGCCATCGCGCGCGGCCTCGAAGGCGGACTTTCCCATCTTCCTGTGCCGGTCGATATTCTCCAACACGACGATGCTGTTATCGACGGTCATGCCGATGGCAAAGGCGATGCCCGCCAATGAGATCACGTTGATCGTGCGACCCGTTAGCGTAAGGCCG
>JAUIJJ010000255.1 GCA_030431385.1 bacterium
CTCGTTGTTTTCGTCGAGACGACTCAATTCGGAGGACAGCATCGTGTGCCCGAATCGGTAGGCTGCTGTCGCGAACTCGTTCGCCATCATCGGCTCGATATCGGGTTTGTAGCCGTTGTATCGGCGGATCGCGTTTCGGCCGAGGAGTGCGGGGAGGTATTCCCGGTAGGTGATAACCTGCATCTCCGCCGCGACGATCGCGCGGGCGAGCTCGAAGATCTCATCACCGGACAACTCATCAGCGGGCGGTGGCGGGGGAGGATTGTGGTGGCCGCTGCGATTGTGAGGCGGATGGGGCGAGCCGCCGCCATTCGTTGGTTGATAATCGGAGGCAATGCGCTCGGCCCAGTAGTTGTGTTCGCGCACGAAGATCGTGTGCAGGCTCGTCAGCACCGGTTGTTCATTCGCGCGAACGTCGCCGGCGAGGAAGTGGAAAGTCGGCGCACCATCGAGTCCATCGACGTTGAAGGGGAGCAAATCGCCCTCGCTTGTCTTGAGCTTGCCGGTGCCGTCGTTCGTGCGCAGGGCTGCGGTCCGGTCCGCGCTGGAGCCATAGACATTGGACGCGTCGATGAACGACGTGATCCCGTTCACCTGCTCACGTGCGCCATTTACGTATGTGTAGAACGACCGGCTAAAGTGGATCGTCTCGGTCCCTGTACCTGTCGGGTCAAACCACGGATCACCGGCGGGGACGGCAATGGGAAATGACTCCTCGGGGTCGACGACAGGAGTGAGCACGATGTCGTGGTCGAGGAACTGTCCCCAGTCGTAGAGCATATCGCTGGCGCGCCGACTATTCGGAATGTCGCCATCTTGCGCGCAGACGATATTGCTGATCGCGCGAGCGCTCAGGCGATCGCTGCCGGCGGGTGAGTCCGTTCCGTCGTCATAGTCAGTCGGTGCGAATCGCAGCATCGACGTAGCCGCCGCGCCCCAGTCTGAATGCTCGCTGTTGTTTCCGGTCCCATCTGCACTACGCCATTCGTCAGGCATGGGGAACGCGAAGTTGTCCGGCATCGAATGGTGATCATCCGGTTGATGGGGGCGGAGGTCGCGGGCAAGTCCGGGTGTCCAAACCAGAGACGCGGCGGCGAGGGAAAGCAGCACTGACTTCATCGGGGATTTCATGGTGGGTTCCTTTCCAGTTAAGGAGCGTGGTGTCTGTGTCGGTATCGACGGGACACTCCAAGGCAATGGCGGTGCCTTCCCACGATTACAGTTTGTTAATGACTGTTTACCAACCAATGCCAGCTCGCGTTAAACTTTGTTCATGAAGAGAATCGCCACACCCAGAGCGGCGTTCCTGCTGAATGGACGGTCGCGATTGACTGCCACTGACTTTCCATTGCGAGTCCGCGCGATCACGCAACTTTGGCAATCGTACGCGTAGGTACACCCTCGAGAACGTACAATTTAGAACACAGTCGCACGGCTGCACCCGTGAATGTTGCGAAACTGAAACCTGGCCCACGCGCCGTCGCCCTCGAGCGGAGGGGCGGGCTGCTGCTTCCCGCTCCATCCTGGAGGGCCACCGGGAGATTCCACCGCAAGTCATCAAACTCTTTCCGCCCTCAACTATCCGTTTGACATGCCAAACTCGTAGGCGTTGGATTGCGCCAGCCCCGCGAGCCATCCGGCAAAGGCTGATTCAGATGAGCACCGCCAGCGCGATCAAACCCATCCACTGCCTCAAGCCCGGCGACTGTGCCGTGATCGAGGAAGTCCGCGCCTGCGAGGCCGAATGCCATCGCCTCGCGTCCATGGGTTTTGGTGTTGGCTGCCTTGTTCGAATGTTGATGCCGGGTAGCCCCTGCGCCGTGCAGGTCGGCGACTGCCGCGTGATGCTCCGAGGCGAGCACCTCGACGCGATCCACGTCTCGCTCATCTGATCCAACACACGTTTCGAGTCAATCATCCAAGAATTCATTAAATCCGACTTTTCCCCAATTCAAACGGAGCGGAAGCCGCTATGAGAACGCTTGCCGACCTCAAGCCAGGTACATCAGCAGAGATCGTTGACCTTCACGGCGACGATCTCGCCGTGCAGCGTATCATGGAAATGGGGCTGACCGAAGGTGAACGCGTCTCTGTTCTCCGCTACGCGCCAACGGGCGACCCAATCGAGCTGCGCGTGCGGGGATACAATCTCTCCATCCGTCGCGCCGACGCCTCGAACATCGAAATCTCCAAGGACTAACACCCGCCTATGAGCACCGCCGCACCAGCTGCCACAAAGAAGTTCCGAGCTGCCCTCATCGGGAATCCGAACACCGGCAAGACCACGATCTTCAACGCGCTGACCGGATTTAAGGCGCGCGTCGGCAACTACGCGGGCGTGACCGTCGAGCGGAAGACAGGCGCGCTCAAGGGCAGCAACGGAAAGGTCGAGCTCATCGATCTGCCGGGCACTTACAGCCTCAGCGCACGCTCGGAAGACGAGATGATCGCTGTCGATGTCTTGACCGGGTTGCGCAGCGATCAAGACCGCCCCGACCTCGTCCTCGTCGTCGTGGACGCCTCCAACCTCGAGCGGAATCTCTTCCTCGCGACGCAGGTCCTCGAAGTCGGCCTCCCCGTTATCGTCCTGCTCAACATGGTCGACGCGGCAGAGGCCGGCGGCATCGAAATTGATGTTGAGAAATTGACCCATCGCATCGGCACCAAAGTGATTCCCCTCGTCGCTTCGAAGAACACCGGCATCGACGAAGTCGCCGAAGAGCTGAACGACAGCGCCGACCGCCTCATGCCCTCCCACACGGAGGTCTTCCCCTACGAGTTCACCTCGGCGGCAGAGAAGCTTCACGAGCAGTTGATCGAGGCAGGCGTCCCCGAGCGTTACGCCGAGCCGTTCCTCGTTCGCCGCTGTCTCCTCGAGGCGGGAGGCATGGCCGAGGCGCGCATCATCCGCGAAGGCGGCAACAACGCCAAGGCCGCCATCGCTGAGATCCGCAAGGAACTCGCCGACAACGGGTGCCGCGCGATGACGTTGGAAGCTCGCTGTCGTTACGGCTGGATTCGCGAGGCTCTCGACGGAGTCGTCCAGCGTCCCGAGGAGCACCGCGCCAGCTTCTCGGACAAGCTCGATGCGATCCTCATCCACAAGGTGTGGGGTTCAGCTATCTTTGTTCTGCTTATGTTGCTGATTTTTCAGTCGATCTACACATGGTCCGGGCCGCTCATGGACCTGATCGACGGTGGATTCGGCGCACTCGGCGAGGCCGTCGGTGCGCTCTTTGCCGAGGGCCCGCTCCAGGCACTCATCGTCGATGGCCTCATCGCAGGAGTTGGCGGCGTTGTGATCTTCCTCCCGCAGATTCTCATCCTCTTCTTCTTCATCGCGCTGTTGGAGGACTGCGGCTATATGGCCCGCGCGGCGTTCTTGATGGACAAGCTCTTGAGCAAGGTCGGTCTCTCCGGTCGCAGCTTTATCCCCATGCTCAGCGGCTTCGCCTGCGCCATTCCCGCCGTCATGGCGACGCGCACCATTGAGGATCGCAACGACCGCTTCACGACGATCCTCGTCGCGCCGCTGATGAGCTGTTCCGCGCGCCTGCCGGTGTACGTGCTCTTCGTCGGCGCGTTCGTCCCTGCAAACTCGATACTCGGTGGCCTCATTGGGCTTCAGGCAGCCGTTCTGTTTTCGATGTATCTGGTCGGTGTCGTTGTCGCCATTGGCGTGGCGCTCGTTCTCAAGAAGACCTTCTTCAAGAGTAAAACTCCGTCGTTCATCATGGAGCTGCCCCCCTATCGCGCTCCCCAGTGGAAAGCAGTCTTCCATCGCATGTGGGAACGCGGAATGGAGTTCCTCAAGCGCGCAGGCACGATCATTGTCGCCGTCTCCGCCATCGTGTGGGCGCTGACGTACTACCCGCGCCCCTCTGATGAACTCACCGCCCGCGTCGACGCGCAGCACGCGCCGCAAATCGTCGAAGCTGAAGCCGCCCTCGCCGCGTGGCTCATGCGGGAAGAGACCCCAGCCACAACTGAAGAGCTCATCGAACTCAGCGAGAGCTCCCCGGAAGAAGTCGCCGAAGGCGCGGCTCTTTTGGACGGAATCTACGCCGCAGAATCCGACCGTGACACTGCCCTTCAAGGCGCACAGATTCGCGACTCGTTCCTCGGCAGGATGGGGCACTTCGTCGAGCCCATCGTCGCCCCACTCGGCTGGGATTGGCGCATCGGCATGGGAGCTATCGCCAGCTTCCCCGCCCGCGAAGTCATCGTCTCCACCCTCGGAATCATCTACGACACCGGCGGAGACGTCGACGAAGAGAGCGTAGACCTTCGAGAGAAGCTCAAGAACGCCCGCTACGAAGACGGGAGCCCCGTCTTCAACCTCGCGGTTGCGCTCTCCATCATGGTCTTCTTCGCGCTCTGCGCCCAATGCGCCGCGACGCTAGCGATCATCAAGAGGGAAACCAACTCCTGGCGCTGGCCGATCTTCACCTTCGCGTACATGACCGGCCTCGCCTACATCGCCGCGCTCATCACCTATCAAATTGCCATCAGATTGATCACCTAGGCCCCACCATGCCCGAGTGGATCCAACACATCATCGTCATCGCGCTCGTTGGGCTCGCCGTTGTTTACGTACTCAGAAAGTACTACGTCACCATGTGCGCAAAGGGTGGGTGCGGCAGCTGCGCCGTCAACGGAGCCTGCGCCAAAGGCCGCATCGTTACCGCACAAAAGGACAAAGACTAACCAGCCCGCGTAGCGCAATCGCCGCCGTCCTCAAGACTATCAAGCAACACGGCAGGTAGTCACAGGCGAAGTCACCAAGCACACACACGCCGAGGCTGGCTACAAGATCGGATGAGGAAGTGAAAGGTGGAGCCGGTAATCGGATTCGAACCGATGACCTACGGATTACAAATCCGTTGCTCTGGCCAACTGAGCTATACCGGCTCCGTGAGGGGGCTCCTTGCGGAGCGGATCGTTAGCCTCGAAATTTCCGGGCGCTTGTCAAGTGCAAGCGTACGTTTCGCCCAAATTCCCCTTCTCGCGGGCCAACGGGAAGAGTCGCAAGTCTTGAGCACCCGCCACGAAAAAGAGAGCGCAGCGACTTGAACTTGCCCACGCCTCCCCGCAGTGATGGCCTTCTCTGAACAGACCAGCATCGGCGAACGACATGGACCCCCTCATCGAAGAACTTAGAACCCGCATCATCGAAACCCTGAACCTGGAAGACACGGAACCGGCAGACATCGACCCGGCAGACCCGCTCTTCAATACCGGGCTGGGCCTCGATTCCATCGATGCGCTCGAACTGACAGTGATGTTGGAGCGCCACTACGATATCAAGATTACCGACATCAAGGTGGGCCGACAGGCGTTTGCATCGGTCAACGCCATGGCGGCATTCATCCGGGAGCACTCCTCCGAGTGGGCAGGAAACGAGTAGCGATTACAGGCGTCGGCGTCGTTTCGGCGCTGGGGTGGAGTGCCGGCGAGACTTGGGCGGCGATTCGCCAAAACCGAAGCGGCCTCGGCGCGCTGACGCTCTTTGAGTCGCCCCGCAACGGTCACTTTCCCGTGGCCGAGGTAAAGGGCGATCCGTCGCAGCGCTCGGGGTTGGGCAAGGGCTCTCGGTGCGATCACTTTGCGGTCGTCGCAGCGCGAGAGGCCGCCGCACAGGCGAAGCTCCGTTCACTCACCAGCGATCAATTGAATCACGGTGCGGTCGTGCTCGGCGCGAGCACTGGCGGCATGCTCGATTCGGAAGTTTACCTCGCAGGACTTCTTGAGAGCGGCACGATGTCCCTCGACCACGCGCGATATCACGAATGCGCTTGGTCGACCGATGCGGTCGCTTCTGATCAGAATTTCGGGGGGGCACGCATGACCGTTTGCACGGCGTGCGCTTCGGGGGGAACGGCGCTTTCAGCGGCGTGCGATTTGCTCCGCTCGGGCGAGGCAACGGTTGTCATTGCTGGCGGCGTGGATTCCCTCACTCGGCTGACGCTCAACGGCTTCGCATCGCTCCTCGTGATGGCGGACGATGGGTGCCGTCCCTTCGATTCGCAGCGGCGCGGC
>JAUIJJ010000256.1 GCA_030431385.1 bacterium
AGAAGACGGCGAGCGGCTGATCATGACCATCGTCTCCACGATGAAGCGCCGCTCGCTTAAGCCGATGGAATCCGACATGCAAATCGACCTCTGCAGCTTCGGCCAGCAGGCCGGTGTCGTCGGCGCCGTCGCCGTCGCGCTGCACACCTACTACACCAGCTTCGTCGAGCCACCGCGCTCCGATGAGGACGAGGACGACTAGCAGCGCCGACGCGGGCGGCAGCTTCCCTTGCCACACTCCCCGCGACCGGTAGACGATCCCGCCTCTATCACCGGCGAAGGATCGCTCCATGTCCCGCTCCAGAAAAATTCTGCTCGCGAAAATCGCGTTGCTCCTCGGCAGTATGGTGGTCGCGTTACTCATCGGAGAAGCCGCCCTCCGGCTCGCAGGCTTCCGCTATATTCTCTATCCCGACAAGATCGAGTTCGGATGGCCAGACCCGGAAGAATTCGATAACGTCTACGTTTCGGACCCCGAGGTGCTGTGGCGGCAGGAGAACTATCCGACCCGGCTGAAGACTGCCGAAGAGGGCGGCGTCGATGTTGTTTTTATGGGCTGCTCATGTACCGAATTCGGTAAGTACGATCAGTACCTCGTGGAGCATGTTGAGCACGAGCACCCCGGCAAATCAGTCTCCTACTTGAACACTGGCGTCGGAGGCTGGACAACCTTTCAAGGGCTTCAGCAACTCCGCCGCGACGTTATCAAACTGAACCCCAAGTACATCACGATCTTCTACGGCTGGAACGACCACTGGATGGGTTTCGGCGTTCAGGACAAGGAAGTCGCCAGCTTCAATTCGAGCGTCTTGTATCCATTCAGGAACGTTCGGTGGGTCCAGCTCGCGGCGATGCTTTGGGTACGCCTTACTGACCAGCCGGACGCGCAGTACCCGCGTCGAGTAACTCCCGCAGATTTTCGAGCAAACCTCGAAGCGATGGTCGCCGAAGCCCGCGCGGCCGAGATCACGCCGATTCTCTTCACGGCGCCGACTTCATATCTGAACTCGCGCGAACCCGCGTACCTCGCGAGCCGCTGGCTACCTGATCCCCGACAAGTTCTCCCGGTTCATCAAGAGTACGTCGACATCGTGCGCGAGATCGCAGCTACGGAAGACGTCCTGCTCTGCGATCTGGCTGCGAAGTTCGACGCACTCCCCCGTCGGATCGTCACTCGCCAATACTTCAAGACAGACGGCATTCACCTCCGCCCGGAAGGCGACCGCAAGATGGCCGAGTTCATATTGGAGGACTTCCGCGAGTTCGGCATATTGGACGATCTGCTTCAGGACAAGGGAGAGTTGGTGCAGCTCCCCGGCCGCGACTACCCCGGAGGTGGTGAGGCAGTTCCCCCAGTCAAGAAAGAGGGCGACCCCGAGCTTCCGACCGTTGTTGATTTCACGAAGACCAGACTCAGATCGAAGAGCGGAAAGCTCCAGGTTCAAGGCCGCGTACTATCCCCCCATCCGATTGACTTCGTGGTCATTCACGCGAACGGAGAAAACCTCGGCTCTGCGTACTGGCCGCGCTATAATCCTCAGAATTTGCAACAGTACCCCGAATACGACGACGCTTGGTCGGACTTTTACTTTGAGCGAATCTACGCGCCGCTCGCCGGCGAAGACTCGGTCGAGATTCGCGTCGACCTGTGGTCGGGCGAGAACATCATCGACTCGAGAATGACGACTGCGGAGTAAGCCACTACAACCGCCGCACACTGAAGAGGAAACGTAACCATGTCGCACGAAGATATCTACGTAGTTGGCGATCACATCGAATCCGCGCTCCACGACGGCAAGCCGATCGTGGCGCTGGAGTCGACAGTCATCACCCACGGGCTTCCCTATCCGCAGAATCTGGAAACCGCGCGCCAACTCGAAGCGGCGGTGCGGTCCGAGGGTGCCGTCCCGGCCACCATCGCGATCAGCGGCAGGCGTATTATCATCGGCGCCGACGACGACCTCCTCAGCGCCCTCTCCCAAGCGGACGATGCGATCAAACTCAACCTCTCCAACCTTGCCGCGGGGGTCGCTTCCGGTGCGCCCGGAAGCACAACGGTCGCCGCCACGATGCACATCGCGGCAGAGGCCGGAATCATGACCTTTGCCACCGGCGGAATCGGTGGGGTTCACCGAGGCGTGGCCGAGAGTTTCGACATCTCGGCAGACCTCGGGGCCCTCGCTAAGTACCCGATCGCGGTCGTGTGCGCCGGCGCCAAGGCGATCCTCGACCTTCAGAAGACCCGCGAAGCGCTCGAGTCACTCGGCGTGCCGATCTTTGGGTGGCAGACCTCAGAACTTCCCGCCTTCTATCGCAGGGAAAGTGGTATCTCACTCGATTTTCGGTTCGACGATATGGTCGCGATGTCCGAAGCCGTGACGATGCACTGGGAGCTCGGTTTCGATACGGGCGTGCTCATCGGGAATCCGATCCCCGAAGCGGACGCGCTCCCTCTCGAGGTGTACGAGAAAGCGCTCGCCGACTCGCTGCGCCAAGCCGACGAGGCGGGAGTCGTGGGCAGAGAAATCACGCCGTTTCTACTCGAAGCGATGCGCCGAAACTCCGAGGGAGCCAGCGTCTTCGCCAACACGACCCTGCTGGAGAACAACGCCCGCGTGGCGGCACGACTCGCCATCGAGTTGGCGAAGCTCGATTCCTAGCTAACCCCGTAATCCTTCATGATCCGCTAAGATAAGGAAAGCCCCTCTGCGTGGCCCGCTGTCACTTGGGTTTGCGAGGACTCCAGTACGCACGCCGTGCGCGAGGACCTTGAGAAGGTAACGCTCACGATGGGCGAGAACGTGCAGAATAGCTGTGAAGGATTAGGGAAGAGAGCGCTCCTCGTAACAACAGCCTTGAATCTCACCGTCGTTCAGGCTCCTATGGCCGGTTAAACGGGGGAGCTTTTCCATGTTACTCAGGAAATTCAAGAGGTTCACGAGAGAGCGGCGCTTTGGCCGGGTGCTATTTTGGTCAGGCATCGCCCTGTCACTGGTACTGTACATACTCGCAACCGCTCCAGGCACCGATCTACTTCTTTTTGACTTCGAGGTGGGCCTCTACCGGGCGTTCGAGTCAACGGAAGGCGCAACACGAGGATGGGACTGGACGCTGCTCGTGACGGGAAGTCTCTGGTGGCTTGGATTGATTCTCTTTGCAGCGGCGATGAGCGTCCTCCATCTCGGCTGGATTCGCCGCCGAAAGCACTTCGGGCGCGACTACGGCTATGCGGTGATTGCGCTTGTGGTAACCTGTACGAGCGCAGTGCTCTTCGAGGAATGGAGTGAGGAGATCCCCCGCTCCGCCCCCTGGACCCTCACAGAAGGCGCGGAACACGATCTCGCAGAGACCCACAGTCCCGACTTCATCAACTTCCACGCGCGAACGGACCTGCTCAACGGAGTCGTGTTTAGCTCAGTGCTGCTTTGGCTCCTGCTCATGCCAAGGTTCTTCGCTCCGTCGCTGATCATCCTGTTTGGCGTGGTGACGCACTCTTTTGGCCGGCTCGCGCTGGGTTCCGACTGGCTGACATCGCTGCTTATCTCCTGGTCCGCAGGCTTTGTGGCTGCGGGAGCAATGCTGGCATGGTGTTCGGGGCTCTTCAGATGGGCGGAGAGAAAGTCGGAGCGAATCTTCGTTCGTCTCTTCTGGCGCTTCCTGTTCTCTCGTTCAAAGAGAAACCTGCGTCATGTGCTGAGCAGCCCCCGCCACCGCAAGATGTGGGAGTACAAGGTCCAACAGGACTTCCACCGTCAGGCAAAGGCATGGAAAAGCGTGGTGGAACGTCGGCTCCTGCCCTTGATGGCTCCTGGGGTTGCTGAGTACAAACTGCTGGAAACTCCACCAGACGCGACTGCCGCCGACAGCCGATCACCCTACGTTCGCTTCCTTCATTTGAAGGATGGCCCGATCTATGTGGTCAAGATGGCGCGCCGGACGGGTCTCAACATTGGGAGGCCGGGACGAATCGAGCGGTACAATAGAAGCGTGCGAAACACGATCGCTGTGGATAGCCTCGGAGTGCCGGTTCCACGCGTCTATTGGGCCACGGAGACAGTGGAGCGCTTCGGTTTCGTCAGGACGTTTATAGGGGTTGAGGAATTCATCGACGGACTTGCATTCGATCCCTCCAACGCCGATCAAGCGAAGGCCGCGGCGCAGGCGCTCGCCAAACTTCACTCTATCCAATCCGGCACCTGGCGCACACCAGACGAGATTGTCGAGCAACCGCTCCCCTACTCGCTCATCCGCGTCCGCCCGGAAGTCATGATGACGCTCCGAAAGATAGGAAAGAAGATTGGCTTCGACATGGAGCCTCATGAGGAGATGCTCTGGCAGATTCTGGAAAAGTTACTCGATGATGTCGACCGGCTTCAGGTGAAGTGGCGGCTGATCCATGGCGATTTTACGAAATGGAACCTAATCTTTCGAGAGGGAAAGCCCCCCTGCTTCATTGATCTAGTCGACATGCGCTACGACATTTCGGGTCCGGAAGCACTCAAGGCATCACGAATTGTCGGTCGCGAAGATGTGCCGAACCGCCAGCTGTTCTGGGAAACCTATTTTGCAAATGGACCGGATTGGGAGGAGTTTCTCAAACAGGCGAGTTGGAGCCTCAGCTTCCTCCTCCTCCGGGAGATGGCTCATAGCCGGGTAGAAGTGTCCAAGAGCGTCCCCCGGGAAGATCGAGAGAAAGTTGTTCTCGAGCGGATTCGCTTCGCCCTCTCGCTGCCAAGAGAAACATGGGGCGATTCCCCGAGGGACACAGATTGGCAGCGGATCGACAAACTCTTCTCGCCCATGGCCGGTGATCCAGAGCGTGCCTCATGGCCCATGGTACAGGTTCCTTCCTCCGAAGAGCTGCCCCTGCTCAACTAGCGGCACCAAAAGCAGTTGCTCTGAGACTATTCAGCGGCAAGGATTCGCCTTCTCCCGACGCCTTCGCGCGGGCAGACAACCTTAAAGCGATGGAACTAGATGGCAGGCGATCCGAAGGAACTCCTCGACCCAAAGCTGATTGCCCGCCTCGACCAGTTGGAGGTGCTGACGCATCGGGTATTCCGCGGACGCCAGAAAGGCGAACGCCGCTCACGCAAGAAGGGCGTCAGCGTGGAGTTCGCAGATTACCGCGACTACACACGGGGCGATGACACGCGCTTCATCGACTGGAACATCTTCGCGCGTCTTGAACGTCTCTTCATCAAGCTTTTTCTTGAGGAAGAGGACCTCGCTTTCTACATCATCGTCGACACTAGCAAGTCCATGGACTACGGGACGCCGCTGACAAAATTCCGATACGCGCAAAAGCTGGCGGCCGCGCTCGGCTACGTGGCGCTTCGCAACCAAGACAAGATCGGTGTGACCGCATTTGGAGATCGCGCCAAGGAGGTCTTTCGCCCCGCCTTTGGCAAGGGCCAATTGCCGAAGCTGTTGACGTTTATTAACAATCTCGAGGTTTCCGAAAAGACCTCACTATACAACGGAGTCAGGGACTTCGTCCTGCGCCACACCCAGCCGGGAATCGTGGTCCTCATTAGCGACTTCCTCGACGAAAACGGCTACGAGGACGCGCTCAAACATTTCTTTCTTCGCAACTATGAAGTGTACATGATTCACCTGCTCAGCCCCGAGGAACGCGATCCGTCGCTGGTGGGGCATCTCGAACTCATTGATAGTGAAAGCGGCGAGCGGCAGGAGTTAACGGTCAACGACGCGTTGCTGAAGCAGTACACGCAGACGCTTGAGACCTACTGTTCTGGCATTCGAGATTGGGGTGTCAGTCGTGGGATGAGTTACCTCGCCGCGACGACTGACCAGCCGGTGGACGTCATGCTTCTCAACTACCTGCGCAACAAGGGGTTGCTGAAGTGAGCGGATTCCTCGCGCCAGCTGCTTTCTTTCTCGCCGGGTTGATCCCGCTGATCATCATGATGTACCTGCTGAAACTGAAGCGGCGTCCGCAGATGGTTTCGAGCACGCTTCTTTGGAGACGTTCCGTACAGGACATGGTCGCGAACG
>JAUIJJ010000257.1 GCA_030431385.1 bacterium
AGATTCCCATTTCTCGAAGCCGATTGTTCACGCGGGGATTGTGGATGATCTCGTAAGTCAGAAAGATGCGCCGCCCGGGGAACTTGGCTCGGGTTTCATAGGCCATATCTACGGCTTTGTCGACGCCGTAGCAAAAGCCAAACTCCTTCGCGAGGCGAAAACTCAGGTCGCCAACATCCAGCCGATTGCCACTAGCGCGCATCGCATCGACGATCGAGCTGTGGTAGTCCGCAGCAACCGCCGGCGCGATTTCCTTCTTCAATCCCAAGCTGGCCTTGTAATACTTCTTTTCCGTTTCGGCTGTCATGGTTTCCAATCATAAACATGTTTTCTGTGCGCGACTCGAACAACCAGAAGGACGACTCGATCGTCCTCTATGTGGCAGATTATTCGGTAGTCCCCAACTCGGTACCTCCAATAACCGCCGAGGCTCGCTGTGAGAGCGGAGCCAAACCTACGGGGATCCGCAGCGGTGGCGATCCGCGATTTCAGATAGCTGAGTATTCGGCGCTGGGCCTCCCTGTCGAGCTTGTGCAGCTCTTTCGCAGCCCGCTCGTCCCACTCAACCGTCCAGGCCACACTGCTCCTCCACTTCCTCCAGCGTGAGCCGACGACCGGGATTTGCCATTCTCTCTTCGGCAATCCTCAAGTCTTCCCTCTCTTCCTTGATCGCTGCGATGAAGTCTCTAAGAGTGTTTGAGATCAGCTCTCGAACTGCAGTACCGCTTCGGTCAGAAATCTGCTGGAGTTCGCTAAGAAGCTCTTGGGGAATCTCAATCGTGGCCATGATTCTCTCCTCCGTCCCTGAAATATTCGCCCACCGTCGCCTCGCCAGTCAATAGCCACCGGCTCCGCCCGCCCGTAACCGCTTCACATTCCGGTTTTCCACAGCCAGCGACGACCCCTTGACACGCTACGCCGCTAGCCAGAACAATTCCAGTGCTGACAGCCGGTCCGCATTGCACCATCCTTTGGTTGCATTTTTCGGGCCGGGAACTTGCCCCGGAGCGGTTGCGACCGCGATTCAGGCGCATGAACGCGGCAATTGAGGAGACCTTTTCGCATGCACGTAGCCTTCATCACGGCATACGACCCAGAAAGTCCCTATCAGGTAAGCCTTCCTCCGCTGGGAATTGGCTATCTGTCGGCGTGGCTTAAGAAACACTGCTGGTATGTGACCACCAGCTTCCACCACACGGTGGAAGAGCTGATCCACGCCAAGCCGGACATCATCGCAGTCTCCTCGACGACAGAAAACTTTACCCACGCGACCAATCTGGCGGAGCACGCAAAGGACGCCCTCGGCAAGCCGGTCGTCCTCGGTGGCATGCACATCACAAGCATCCCCCACGGCCTCCCCAAGATCTATGACCTCGGAGTCGTCGGCGAAGGTGAGTCCACCTTTGCGGACATCTGCAATCTCTACAACGAGGTAAAGGACCCCGGTCCTGAAGATTTCAAGAAGCTCAAGGGCGTTTGCTACCATGAAAACGGCAAGGTCGCCATCACCCCCGGGCAGGACCTCATCCAGGAAATGGATTCGGTTCCCTACCCCGACCGCGACCTCATCGACCACGGCTGGAAGGTTCCAAACTGGGAAACCGTCCACTTGGTTTCGAGCCGCGGCTGCCCGTACAAGTGCTCATTCTGTTCATCGTCGCTCCACTGGAAGCGATTCCGGTTCTTTAGCCCCGAGTACGTGGCCGACGAGATCGAGTACCTCCGCAATCGCTACGACCCCGAGACTCTCTATTTCTTCGACGACCTCTTCGTTGGTCATATCGGGCGGTGGCGCAAGGTCGTGAAGCTCTTTAAGGAGCGTGGAATCCACAAGGATGTCCACTTCCGTGCCTATGCCCGCGTAGACCTGATCACGGAACAGATGGCCGACGAATTCGCCGAACTCAATTTCAGGTTCATCGACTTCGGTTTCGAGTCCAACTCGCAGCCGATTCTTGAGTTCCTGACCAAGACCCGCGTTACCCCCGAAGTCAATCAGCGCGCGATCGACATGCTCGCCAAGAACGGCATCTCTATCGGTGCCAACTTCATCATCGGCTCTCCGCCGGAGACGAAGGAAATGGCGATGGAGACCTACGAGTTCGCCAAGCACAACCAAGACGCCATCGACCGCTGCTCCGTCGGGCCGCTTCAACCGCTCCCCGGCACCCCTGTTTGGAACTACGCCAAAATGAAGGGCCTGGTCGACGATACTGACTTCGAGTGGGCACGCCTCGGTGTGAGCTACGACAACTTCGACTTCGACCGCTTCCCTTGGATGGCCGAATCAATCAGCCGCGAGGACTTCATACAGGTCTATGATCAGTTCCACGACTTGACGAAAGTCATTAACCTTCGCGGTCAGATCCGCCAACTCGCCATGCAGCGATACCGCCGCGACGAGCAAATCCGTGACCTCAAGTCGCAGATCGACTCCATGGAAGGCTCGCGACTCGTTCGCTGGGCGAACAAGCTGCGCGGCATCAAGCGCACCATCGGTGGCGCAGCCGCCTAGACCTTCAGTTCCCAAACGAATTCTAAAGGCGACCCGGAAACGGTTCGCCCTTTTTCTTTATCGGTTCCGGTAGTCTCGAATCAAAAACTTTGCGTTGCCGATGAGATACCGCCCCGCCATTCGCCTCGGTTCCATGGCGAGTCGGAACACCCACTCCAGCCCCGCCTTTCGCATCCAGAGCGGAGCGTGACGTCGAAACCCGGGCGCAAAGTATTCGAACAGCGCGCCGACACACCACACGGTCGGCAGCCCTGCCTCATCGCGCAATCGCAAGGCGAAGCACTCCTGACGCGGGCTCCCCATACCCACCAACGTAATGTCAGGACGGAGCGCTCTCAACTTGCCAACAAGCGCCTCCTCGCGCTCGCTGCTGAGGAAGCCATTCTCCGACATTACGATCTTGAGGTTGGGGACTTCGGACTCGAGGTAGCCAGCGCACCCTTCCACGACCTTCTCCCAAGAACCAACGAGCGCGATGGTGCGCCCGTTCTCTGCGGCGGCCGCGCAGAACCTCAGGAAAAAGTCCGCCGCACTCACCCGCTCGGGGACATCCCAACCACGACGCTTTGAAGCCTTCACAAGCGACATGCCGTCGGGGTACAATAGGTCGAGCGCCAGCAGCGGCTCGCGCAGATCACTCCCCCGCCCTAACGCGAGGTTCACCGTATGGGCATTCAGGTAGCCAGCCGCTCGAGGGGTCACGGTCGCCGGATCCGGGAGGACCAACCAATCGATCAACCCTCCCACCGTAACTCTGGTAAGCGGCAGCCCGAGGTAGTCGTATGTTCGAGGCGCATGATCATCCATCGTCATGATTGAGTGACACACCGACCCGACAAGCACAAGCCCGAGAGACAGGCGCGTTTCTCCTTTGCGGCGCGAGTCACTTCGGCGTCAGGATACCCGTCGCGCGCAAGTGCGCCCCTCAGGTGGATTGAAATGACAGACCTGCCCGTCGGCACCATCGAGTTTTCCGACGTCTCCAAGACCTATCACATTATCCAGCGGGCCTCGCCGCGCTTTGGCGCGTGGGTGCTCAACAAGATGTTCGAGCACTTCACACGCAGCGAGTTCTCCGCGCTGCGAAACGTTTCCCTGCACATCGAACCCGGCGAAATGGTCGGGCTCCTAGGCCCCAACGGGGCCGGAAAATCGACCGTCCTAAAGCTCATCGCTGGAATCACCCAGCCAACCTCTGGGACAGTTCGCGTCAGCGGTCCCGTGACCTCGATGCTGGAGCTCGGCGTCGGGTTTCATCCCGACCTCACCGGCATGGAGAACATCTTCTACAACGGCGCGATGATGGGGTTAAAGCGCGAGATTATTCTCGAGCGTCTCGACCAAATCATCGACTTCAGCGGCCTTCGCGAATTTCTCTATGAGCCTGTGAAGCACTACAGCAGTGGTATGTACTCCCGACTCGCCTGTGGCGTCGCGCTGCATCTGGACCCCAAGATCATCCTCGTCGACGAGATTCTCGCCGTTGGCGACGCCGAGTTCCAGCAACGAAGCGTGCTCAAAATTCTCGAACTTCACGAGCAAGGTGTTACCATTCTGCTAGTGACGCACGAAACAGCCACTGCCCGGGACACATGCAATCGGTTGATCTGGATCGACGAGGGCACGATCCGCGAAGAAGGCAACCCGCTTCGTGTGCACCACCACTACATGGCGAGCATGAACGCCAAAGCCCGTTCGCAACTCGCCCACTCAAAGAGCCTCGCCTCCCCCGATAGCGGCAGCGCCAGAGTCGCGTCTGTTTCGGTCATTCGTGATGGCGAAGAGTCGACCGAGCTTCGGACTCATGCGCCGGTTCAAATTCAGGTTGCCATAGAAGGCACCGTCGCAGCCGCGCGGCTGGAATTGCGTTGGTACCGCGAGGATGGCCGGTTGCTCGCGGAGGACCTTTCTCCACCAGTCGAGTTGGAGGGAGAGCGTGCCGAATTCCGGTTCGATATCCCCTGGTGGCCGCTCATCAACAGTGGTGCGAGCCTCGAAGTCAGCGTCATGGATGTTGCCGGAGCGTCAGCGCTCCACCACCACTCCCCCATCGCAGTCACTACTGAGCAGAGTGACAGATCCATCCAAGACACACTCATGCACCCCAAAGCGACCTGGTCGTTGCGCAGCCTCTAGCACCTGTGCAATTATTGCAGCTTTTTGCACAAACCGCAAACGGTGTCACACGCCCGGCACGATCGAAGAGCCTGGCGTTCGGCGGCTCGCATTCGAGCGCTTCGAAGTGAAAACAGCTCCGTTTTGATTCTCAGGTCATTCTATGCAAAGTGAAATCAGATCGGGGTTGTATTTGGAGCCACTTGATCGGCATTGGATCTCTTTCAGGCTAGCTCCTCGAACAAACCAATCCCCTTTAGATTGAAGGGTGATGGCATACTTTCCAGTAGCGAAATCGTGAAAAAGGGGGCGGCAACCATCAAACATTTTATCCTTGGAGACCGGTTCAAATCCCCCCAAGAACTTTCCGCGAATATGCCTTGTTTTGAGCATTCTTGAGCTACACCGCCGACATGCACCGCTTCGTGGCGTGACGCTCCACTTTCGACTCGTGCGCCGCATTTTTGCATACGTTGCACTTGACCACGACCGTGCAATCGTTCTTTCTTAGACCGTGATTCGGAGAGCCACCAACGCCCGCCCGGAATTTCTTTTCACAACGGTTTACATTCGCATTATGTACAAGCCGAGCGAGCAGCGGAGAACTCTTGATCCACTCACCCCATCCTACCAGGAAAGAGGTATCCAACATGCTCCAATTTGTTAGCAAGGCCCGTAAGGCCTTTACGCTGATCGAACTGCTGATCGTGGTCGCGATCATCGCGATCCTTGCGGCCATCGCAGTTCCTAACTTCCTCGAAGCCCAGACCCGCTCCAAGGTCTCTCGCCTTCTTGCCGACATGCGCACCATCAAGACTGGCATCGAGTCCTACATCATCGACGAGAACAAGTACCCCGAGACAGATTTCGGCGCGAACGCCGGTTCGGGCCAGATCGGCATGGGCCTTATCAGAGTCACGACGCCCCTCGCCTACCTGACCTCCGTGCCCCAGTCTCCCTTCCAGGAAGAGAATCTGGGTGTACCTTCCGGTTCCAGCCGCCACGCGACTCTCAACAAAACCGTCCTCTACGTCCGCGCTGATCGCTCAGGCCCTGGCAGCTACCCCACAGGTTGGGGACAGCCGACAGCCGCCAGCGACAGTGAGATCGACGCCAACTACGCAATCGACCGCCTCGTCTACCTCCGCGGAATCGCTGTTTCAACACCGCCCGCCAACAACACCGACGACGGCCAGTTCGCCCGCCGCGGCCAGTGGGGCATGAAGAGCGTCGGACCCAACAACTTCGATGACCGCGATGGCAGCGATCCTAGAGTTGGTACGCAAATCGGCGGACCGCAGAACGCACGAATCTATGATCCGACCAACGGCACAGTCAGCGCCGGTGACGTCGTCACTTACCAAGACACGAGCATC
>JAUIJJ010000258.1 GCA_030431385.1 bacterium
ACGGGTTCTCCTCCAGCCTCGAGTGTTGGTTAAGAATCAAGAAGCCTCCCGAATTTTCGTCGGTGGCGAGGAACCGTTCCTGACAACATTCGTCGACAACAACAGCAACGGCGACGGATTTCGAACGTCCACACAGTCGACCGTTACTGAGGGTCTCACCTTCGAAGTAACACCTTCGATTTCGAACAGCTACCTCATCGAACTCGACCTGCAAATCGACAACGACGACGCACAGGAACGCTTCGTTCCCGACGGTGCCGGCCAGCGCCGCCTCATCGCCAGGACGCGCCAGAACGTGGAGACCATTCTTCAGATTCCCAGCGGCCAGACTCGTATGATCGGTGGCCTGATCTCGAACACCAACAGCCAGTCGAGCGGCGGTTTTCCGTTCCTCTCATCGCTTCCCGTGCTCGGTGGGTTGTTCGGGCAGAAAGCCAACAGCCGCGCCCAGTCAAACCTGATGATCTTTATCACGCCAACCATCGTGGAGGACGTGATTCCCCGGCCGACGACCGCTGATGGACGTCGCGGGCGTTTGGTCACGGACTACGACCGAGTCCCCGGCGAGTTTGAAATGCAAGAAGCCGATGAGGCTCTTGGCAGCGAGCTTCCCGGCGACTTCGACTTCGGAACTGGTGACGACTTGGATTCAGACCTGCTCTCGGGCAGTGCTGATGAGCAAGCGGCCGACCTCAAGGCAATCAACGACGCCCGTGCCCGCGCGGCAGCAGCTGGCATCGACACCGCGAGCAACTACGAGCCGAGCGCCGGATTTGGTAGCGCGAGTTTGAACACCGGCGGCGGCAGCAGAGGCGGCGGCCGAACCCCGACGACGACTACTGGCCGTCAGCCGAGTCGCGACCGAGGAAACTCTCGCGGCGGCGGCTCTTCCAATAGCGGCGGAGGCAACCCAGGAAACCAGGGACAGGGCCAGCAAACCGACCCGACTCCCCGACCAACGCCCCGTCCACCGACGGAAACCGAAACCGGATACTAATCAGAAGGGTCCGTCACAGGGCCTCATGCGAATCCTACACATCGATACGGAACGCGGTTTTCGCGGAGGCGAGCGGCAGCTCATGCTCCTCGGTCAAGGACTTCGCGAGCAAGGAGTCGAGCAGCTCTTCGCTGGGCCGATTGGGAGCGAATACACTCGACGCCTCCTGAGCGACGGATTCGCTGTGGCAGAGTGGAAGCGACCGCTGCTGCTTGCCATGCGGAGCCCCGCATTGCGACGATGGCTGCGAAGAGTTGCATCGGACTTTGACGCAGACCTAATCCACGCTCACACCGGCAACGCGCACACACTAGCTGTGAATTCGTTTCTGGGCACTCTCCCAATCGTGACCACGCGCCGTGTCGATTTCGCCATCAAGAACAACCCCGCCTCGCGGCGAAAATACACGTCGCCCGGCCAGCACTTTGTCGCGATCTCCAACCGAATCCGAGACGTCCTCATCGCTGGAGGAGTCCTCCCTGATAACATCACGCTCGTTCCGAGCGGTATCGATACGAATCGAGTCAAGGGCGGTAACGGAGAAACGTTGCGCGCCGAGTGGCTTGCAGGGGGCAGCGGTCCCGTCATCGGATTCGTGGGAGCACTAGTCGACCACAAGGCACCTTGGATTCTTGCCGAGGCAGCGGGTTTGATTCGCGAACACCTGCCCGAGGCAAAAATCGTGTTCGTCGGTGACGGAGAAGAGCGCTCACGGATCCAGCAGATTCAAGAAAAGTCACCGGAGGCGATCCACCTCGCCGGCTGGCGAGACGACATCGCGGATTGTCTGGCGGCCATGGATGTCTTTGTGATGCCTTCGAAGCTGGAGGGGCTGTGTACCTCCCTCATCGACTCTCTGGCAGCAGGCGTTCCCTCCGTCGCGTCGAACGCCGGCGGAATCCCGGACGTCATCATCCACGAAGAGACCGGCCTGCTCGTGCCAGCGATGGACGCCGAGAAACTGGCGGACTCCGTTGTCAGATTGTGGAACGACCAGACACTTCGGGAGAAGTTCATCGAGAATGGCCGCGCCCACGTGGAGGCAAATTTCACCGCGGCTGCGATGGTTCGAGGGACGAGATCTGTCTACGATAGGTTACTTGGCAGAAAGCGTTAGCTCGACGAGCTGGGGCGGACACATGAGGCGTATGGGAAAGAATGCGCCGATACCGTTAGAAGTCACCGTCACCATTCGGCCAAAACGTCCCTCGCCCCAAACGCGTTGCTCACGCGTCGCGCACGAGGCCACGGTCGTCCCGAAAAACGGAATGCGAATCTGACCGCCATGGGTGTGCCCAGCGACCGCAATCGCGCACCCGGTTTCTGCCGCGTGGCGATATGCCATCGGCGTGTGGACGAGACCGATGACGGGCGCGCTGGGGTGCAACTCCTTAGCTGCATTGATTTGGTGCTCCAGCCGATCCCGCCCGAGTTTCGTCAGCGGAATGTAAGGCGCCTCGATCCCTGCGACGATCACCGCTCCCCCGCCTCGCTCGATAAGTTCAGCCTCGTTCGTCATTAGTCGTGCTCCGATCTTCTCAAGCAGTTCCTCATGCGCGAGCGGCCGCGTCCAAAAGTCGTGGTTTCCGCGAACCGCCAAGACGTTCGGATGAGTCGAGAGAGGCGTGAGCGTTTGGCCGGCCAACTCAATGTGCCGACCTCGTGACACGTAATCACCGCCGAGCAGGACCAAGTCTGGTTTGAGCGCGAGGGAATGCTCCAGCACCTCACGATAGTAGTCTTTGGTGAGTGTCGGGTGAACGTGGAAGTCGGTCAGAAACAGGATCCGGTAGCCTTCGAGGTCGGGGTGTAGACCTTCATGGACGATCCGACGCCTCACCAATTGGAGCCGGTTCACATCGTTGAACCACGCGAAGGTTCTCAGCAGGACCCTAACAAGACTCGGAAAGTGCTCGAAGTTTATGGGCGACGCGCCCAACTCGATCCACGTCCGGTCGAGCCTGCGATTGAGCAAGTAACGCCTCGCGACCGACCAACACTTGATGAGGAGGAAAACCGCACCGAGAATGGCCGGGAATTCCAGATGAGGAACGTCCGCGAAAACTGCTCCTGCATGAGAGATTCCTGCCAACGCGGCGAGCGGCAACGTCAGGAGCGCGACTGCTTTCTTAACGAGGCTCTCTCGGAGGTCCGCCAAGAACCGGTTGTACATCCAAGTGATGAGCGTGCCGAGGCACACACCGGCAAGAAAACCCTCAACAATCGCGGAGAGAATCAACATCAAGAAGCGCGCAAATCCCCGAATGAGCGGTTGTAGTTTTCAAAGAACCGGCGAAGCTTGGCGTGGTCCTTAACTCCGGGCGCTTGCTCCACCCCAGAGCTCAGATCGAAGGCATAAGGAAGCGACCCGGCATCGCACAAGCTCGTCACCATCCCGGCGATGTTATCGGGATTGATCCCCCCCGCGACAAACACGCGGCGCTTCTCAAAATACGGCGCGACCAATTCGTGGTCGAAGGTCTTGCCCGTGCCGCCATGCAGGCCTTCGTGAAAGGCATCACAAAGTACAGCCGGGTGGTCCTGCGGCAAATTGTCGATACTGTTCGCCGTTTCTTGCGACCTGATTCTCAGCGCCGGGATGACAGCCGCCAGAGCGATCCCGCCGCCGGGCAAAGGACCGTGGACCTGCACAGCAGCGAGTCCGAGTCGGTGCTGGGCCTCCGCGATCTCCTCGGGAGCCTCATCGACGAACACGCCAATAAACCTAAGTTTGCTGTCAGGGAATCTGGCCCGCAACCCACTCGTCAGGGCCTCCGCATCCGAGAGAGAAAGATGCCGGGGGCTCTGAGATGTGAGGATGATCCCTAGAAAACTGGCACCTAAGTCTACGGCAAGCACAGCATCTTCGAGCCTCCTCAAGCCGCAGATTTTGATGTGCGGCTTCGTGCCCAGTCTCGGCCAGCGGATGTTTGGTTTCTGCTCCATCGTGGCGGAAACTCAACCAAACCGCCCGCCCCGCTCCAACCTGAATTGCAAAGAAATTTTGAAGAAAATGCTGCAATCGCGATAACAGGTGTTGAGGGCAGGGGTGCACCCGGTAAACCCTCCGGAAAATTCGAAAGATGGAGAACCAAGATGGAACAGCCAAAGGGCGGCAGCGGTATGAAGAAATTTCTGATCGGCTGCGGAATCTTGACGCTGCTGGTGATTCTAGTCGTCTGTTCCGTGGGAGGCTACTTTACCTTCAAGACTGTAAAGTGGGGGCAAGAAATCGCCGAGAACATCGAGGCAGCTCAGGAAGGGTACGACCAACTCGAAGAAGCTCACCCCTTTGTGAAGCCTGAAGGTGAGATCACCATGGAGGCAGATCGCCTCGCCGCCTACTTCGAAGTACGAGAAGCATTGAGCACGAAACTTGAAGAACAATCGTTTGTTGCCAAGATCAACAATGCTGAGTCAGGTACCAAACCTGATATGGGAGTTATGGATTGGATAAACTTCGGAACCTACATCGCGGGTGGTGTACACAAAGACGCGGTCAGCGTCCTTGAGGCGAATGACATGCCTCGGTCGGAATACATCTACTATACGAGAGGTGTTCTCATGACCCTCGCTGAGGGGGCGCGCACGAACGAAGAATTCGAGGCCGCGCTCCTGGACCTGGACAACGCGCTTAACAAGTTCTCCGAGTTTAGCCAGGGGATGCAGGGCGGCAGCGGCGGTCAGATGGGCACTGCCGATGACATGCGTGGATTCATCGGTCAAATCAGCGGGCGCGACACGATCTCTGAAGAAAACATCGAGATGCTCCAACCCTACATTGCTGAACTCAAAGAATCAAACCCGACAACGGTCTTCTTCGACATAATCATCTACAGCTTCGCCCAGCAAACCGCGAACGCAAAGCGACAGAAGGCCGAGGCGAACGCCGGTGACGAAGTATCACTCGACGAACTTCCCGCAGAAACCGAGTAAGCGCATTAACACACTTGAACACTCATCAGCGGAGCCACTCGGCTCCGCTGATTTTGTATCTACCACCAACCGGAAAGAGATTGAAAATGGACGTCAGAGAGTTTGGTTCAACAGGACTTAATGTATCCGCACTCGGCTTCGGAGCAGGTCACATCGGTTCGCCAGAGATGGGCGAAGCCGACGCTGAGCGGCTCCTCAATCAGGTTCTCGACTCCGGAATCACGTTGGTCGACACCGCTAAGGGTTACGGGCTCTCAGAGGAAAGAATTGGACGGCACCTCTCCCGCCGCCGCGATGAATTCGTGCTCTCTACCAAATGCGGGTATAGTATCCCCGGGGAAGAAGATTGGACCTACGGGTGCATCAAGAAGGGAATCAATCTCGCGCTTGAGACTCTGCAAACCGACCGCATCGACATCATGCACCTCCACTCCTGCGAGCGTGGTGTGCTGGAGAACAACGGCGTGATCGATGCACTTTGCGAGGCCCAAGACGAAGGCAAGATTGTCAGCGCAGCTTATAGCGGCGAGAATGAGAACCTCGACTACGCAATCGCGACCGGGCGCTTTTCGAGTATCCAGTGCAGCGTGAACCTCTGCGAACAACGCGGTATAGATCGGGCACTGGCCGCAGCGAGTGAACGCGGAATGGGCGTCATCGCCAAGCGGCCGCTGGCCAACGCGTTCTGGCGGTTTCGCGACGTGCCCACCGGCGAGTACTGCGAGGAATACTGGCACCGAGCCAAAGCGATGGGACTGGCTCCCGGAGATATCGAGTGGGCCGAGTATGCTATCCGGTTCGCTGCTTTCGCGCCCGGCGTGAGCTCAATCATTGTCGGCACGTCCAACATCGATCACCTCACCCATAACATCGCTGCGGCAGAAAAGTGGGCGCTTCCGGATGCCATCGTCACCGATACCCGAGAGCGCTTTTCGGCGCATGACAACGGATGGACCGGGCAGGTCTAATCGAGGACTGTCAGGTCCACCGGCGGCTTGGGAACGATCCCCTCATCGAGCCGTGAGTACACTTTTCCAACGCTCCAAGTTTCTCCTTGCGCGGACTCTCG
>JAUIJJ010000259.1 GCA_030431385.1 bacterium
GAGCGGCGAATGGATCGGGTGTTTCGGCCTGACCGAGCCCGATCACGGTTCGGATCCCGGCTCGATGAAATCCCGTGCACGCAGTGTCGATGGCGGGTTCCGCTTGAGCGGCATCGGCTCAAAGGCCGGCGGGCCGGACTATCTCAAGCAGTTTCTCGTCGCGCGCACGGTGACGGAAAACATGATGCGCCACGGGATCGCTTCGCTCGTCGAGCACCACGGCGAATACATCGACGATTAGACGAACGAAATCGAGCTTGGCGAGAGCCACCCGGCGTTGACGGGTGGCTCTTCTGTTTGCGGAAACTCTCGACTCACCCACCGCGCGGATGTTTTCTGCGGGATGTCATTCATCAGGAGCGATTGCGATGTCGTCGGATCACGAAAAGACGCTGGCCGCAAAGGCCGCCTCGGAGCTGGTTGAAGACGGAATGCTGGTTGGCCTCGGGACGGGCAGCACGTCGGAGAAAATGGTTCACTTTGTCGGCCAGAGGATTCAAGCGGGCGAACTGTCCATCGAGGCGATTTGCACTTCTTCTGGAACCGAAAAGGCCGCGCGGCAATACGGGATTCCGATTTGTAGCCTTTCGAATGATCGGCCGATTGATCTCTATCTCGACGGCGCCGACGAAATCGACGGCGAAGGGAGCATGATCAAGGGCGGAGGCGGGGCGCTTCTTCGCGAGAAGCTCGTGGCCACTCACGCCACACGGCGAGTGATAATGACGGATTCGAGCAAGCAGGTCGAGTGCCTCGGCCGGGCCTTTAAACTGCCGGTGGAAATTGTGCGCTTCGGCTTTGCGACGACGATTGATCGCATCAAGAAAACTGCTAGATGTGAGGTTCATTTGCGCCTCGCCGATGGCGAGCTATTTGTGACTGACGAAGGGCATTACATCGTCGATTGCGAGTTACCAGATGGGATCGCTTCGCCGCGTGAGACGGATCTAAAAATCGTTTCGATCCCGGGGGTCGTCGAGACCGGGCTGTTCATCGACCTGTGCGACGAACTCATCGTGGGTAGCGGCGATAGCGTGATCCGCAAGTCCTTCGCTCGACGCGGCTAATCCACTCGTGACCGATCCCCAAACGACAATCGCACAAGGCAACCGCCTTCGTCGAATTGCGGCGATCGGGGGTAGCGTTGTGCTTGTTGCTTGGGCGGCAGTATCGTTTAGGAGCTTTCAGTCGCAGGGCCGGTGGCTCGATACGCAGCAGTCCGGCGCGCTGCTGGCGCTGGGCGAGCCTGCCACTGTGGATCAGAAGCTGCGCCTCGCGCGTGTGTACTTGGAGGACATCTTTCCAACCGATACCGAAGGGGCGGCGGAGCTGAGCACTGAGGGCATTTCCCGCGCTCCGCAACGAGCGGATGCGTGGCTCATTTACGCTCGGGCGATTCTGTTTTCAGGACGGCGAGAGGAAGCGCGCACTGCGCTTGAGACATCGGACCGCCTGGACCCCATGTACGGCAGGCAGCGGCTTCGG
Organism: bacterium; assembly: GCA_030431385.1. Taxonomy (GTDB): domain Bacteria; phylum Sumerlaeota; class Sumerlaeia; order SLMS01; family SLMS01; genus JAUIJJ01. The sequence goes on from JAUIJJ010000259.1 coordinate 1,486, forward strand.
GCGGTTCAGCTTTGGGTGTTGCTAGGCGAAGACGAACGCGCGTGGTCGCTTGCGCGGAAGGTCCTTGCGAGCGGGGCGGAGTCTAAAGAAATCGTCCTCCATCTGCTGAGAATCGGATTCCGCGCCGACGAGATTGTTGGCGCGTTGATCGACGAAACGACGCCGCCGGATATCACGCGGGCAGTTCTGCTCGCCCTTCCCCCCGACGTTCCGTTGGACCCGCTAGAAGACTCGGTGCCTGCCGCCGTCTGGATGGATGAAGAGATGGCAGAGGCGCTCGTTCCCCGGCTTGTCAGGAACAGGGACGTCGCCCTGCTGAGGCGTGTGTTGCGAGAATCGCCCGGCACACCGGTCATCGCGCCTAACCTCGACCTAACTGTCAGGCCCTTCTCGACCTCGCCCTCTATCGGCTGGCGCGAGCCGTCGGACAAGTCGCCGGTGCTCGTGAATTGGCGAGGCAGCGATGAAGCGGCAACGACTCCAACTCTCGTCATCGACTTTGTCCAAGACGGCAGCAGTGAGGTGAAACTCAACTGGCCGATGTACTTGCTTCTGAGCGAGGTGACGAGTGCGGTTCGCGTGGAGGTGCGTGTGACGTCGCCGCCCGAAGCGCCACATTCGCTTTGGCTGACCGCGCTCGCGGGCGGGGGACGCTTCCGCTCGGAGGCTTTGCAGGGTGGCGAGGCGGGAGTGCTCTCGCTTGCTGTGCCTCCGGCGGCGGGGCCGCAACCCATCACACTCATTCTGGAAGGACGGATATCGCCATCGCCGGGGCACTCGCCTACGCTTGAGATCGCTGCTCCCTCGATCACGACGGATGTGAGCGATGAGTGATTCGTCGCCTCGCAACCCTGTCGGGTTTTGGATCGGGTTCGCTCTGATCTGCGCGCTGTACGCGACCGGCGCGCTTCACCATGGATTCGCACGACCGGATGCATGGCGCGGAGTCGCGGTCGCTCTCGTGGCGGCGCTCGGCTGTGCTGGGTTGTGGATGTGGCGATGGCCGGCGGCTTCGGAGGGTGTACAACCCCCCGGCCACAGGTTCGCGGTATTCCTCGGTGCGTTGGTCTGCGTGGTAGGGCTTTGGAACCTGCCGCTTCCTGCCGGAGTTGTCGCGAAGCTGTCGCCGGTTTGGGCAGTTACATTGGACTCCCTCGCGGAGGCGGGAATCGAGCGGCCGGGTTTCATCCCGCTGACGCAGAGCCCAGAGGACGGAATGGCGGCGCTCGGAGTGCTGTTTTGCGCTGTCGTGTTCTTCATGGCGGCGGTACCGCTTTGTCGGAGTCGCCGCTACTCGAACGTCCTGATGTGGTTGGTAGCGGGCGCTTCCGTTTTCACGGGAATCGTTGGCTTGCTCGGCTGGTTGATAAACGGATATTCGCGGGCGAGCGCCGTGCTTTATAATCCGACCCACTACGCGGTTTTTGTGCTGAGTGGCTTGCCGCTTTGGTTCATGCTTGTGGCTCGCTCGGAGCGTGATGAATCGCGCTCGATGCTCGAACGGGCCTCCAACCCGCGTGTGCTCCTTTACGTGATCGGGTTCATCGCGGCGCTCGGTTGGCTGGTCAGTTTCTCTCGCGCGTCGCTGCTGATCGGCGCGCCGATGATGCTGATCTTCGCCATTGGAGAGTTGATCATCGCTCGCAATCGCGAGGCTGGCGGAAGCGGGAGAACGGCAATCGCGGCGGGGGCGGTCGCTGTCGCGGTTCTCTTGGCATCTGCGATCGTGTTCGACGGATTCCAATCGCGGCTCGCTCAATCCGACGTGCTCAGCGCGAATTCCCGGATGGCTTTTTGGGAGGCTGAGTGGGCCGCCTTTGCCGAGTCACACTATCTCGGAATCGGGCCTGGATCGAGCCGCTACGCAATTAACCGATTCTCGCCGATCCCCCTTGATCGAATGCCGATCCACGCCCACAACGACCCGCTGGAATGGCTGGTGGAGTTGGGGCTGCCAGCGACGATCTTGCTCTCCGCGCTGCTGATCTGGTTTTTCCTCGCTTGGGTGCCGTGGCTGATTCGCGCCGGAGTCCTTCGCGCGCGGGGCCGATTGCTGCGCGGATTACTATGGGGAATCGTCCTCGTGCTTGCGCTTTCCGTTTACGACTTTCACCTGAGGGTTCCGCTGATGGGATTTCAGTTTCTCCTCATGATGGCCTTGTCACTGGGGCAGGGAACTTACAAGATTGGCGCGAATAGTTCCAGAAAATTGGAAGTGAAAAGTTGAATCGCAAGCCCACATCATCGCAGGAACAGCCTCCTGATTTTCCCGCCTGGACGCAGAGCGACCAGACCGTGGAGGACTCCTTCGACATCCATCAGTACTTCCGCATTCTCCTCCGTGGGAAGTGGCTGATCATTGTTTCGCTGCTGATAGCTCTCGTTCTCGGAGCGTTTCAACTCCAGAAAGCAACGCCGCTCTATGCGGCAAGCGCCACACTCAAGTACGACCCGGCTGAGCGGAAGGTCGTTCGCTTCGACGAGGTCAGCGAGCTTTCCAAACAAACCGATGAAATCCGGACCCAGCTGCGCGTGATTCAAAGTCCGGCGATGGCGACTCGAGTAATCGACACGCTCGGCCTGGACAAGAAGCCGACACCGAAAGACGACGATCCGACCCCGCTGGCCCACGCTTCATACTGGCTGAAGGACGCGAAGAACAAGGTCTCACTGCTACTGGTTAGCTATAAGCCGAACACGCTCGATCCGGAAATCGCCGAAGATCAGCGGCGGATCGAACAAATGCTCGGGAAGCTCAATGTCGAGCAGGTCGACGACACGCGCGTGATTCGCGTGACGTACCTCGATCAAGTGCCGGAGCGAGCCGCAAAGATCGCCGACGAGTATTGCCAGCAGTACATCCAGAGCCTGCGCGAAGCGAAGACCGCAGATCAACGCTACGCCAGCGACTGGCTCCGCGAGCAGATTAACAAGACGCGCGAGGAACTGACCCGGCAGGAAACACAGTTGGATTCGTTCCGGCCGGAATCAGGTATGCAAGCGCTCGAACAACGCTACGACATTGCGCTTGAAACGATGAAAAGCCTGAACCGGGAAATCGAGGAGACGCGCAACGAAATCGCTACGCTTACGGCGGAGGATAAGGCGGGTCAGTCGCCGCTGCTACGGACGGTGCTGCTCGCAGAAGACACGCGCTACAACAGGCTCACGGAACGGCTGCGCGAGCTTGAGCTCGAACGCATTTCGCTCGTCGCGGAGAACACGCCGAACCACCCGGATGTGCGTCGGCTCGGCAACGAGATCACGGTCCTCAACGATCAGATCACGAGCGGCGTGATGCTGCTAATGGAAGAGGGGCGCGCGCGGCGTACGCTCGCTCAGCTACGACTGGAGTCGCTGGAGGAGCGGCTCTCCGAGCAGGTACAGACGCTCAACGAACTCCAAAAGTCCAAGGAACGGTTTGAGAGTTTTGACCGCGAGGTCTCGAAGGTCCGAGAGGTTTACGACGCGCTCATGGCGCGGTCGAAGGAGATCGACGTCACCTCTCAACTCGAATCAACGCCGGTCACAGTTCTCAGCCGCGCCGCCATTCCCGAATACCCTTCCTCGCCGAAGATCATGCGAACGATCGCTCTCTTCGCGATTTTTGGCGTGGCGTTTGGCACCGCACTGGTGCTGCTGCTTCACCAAATCGACCGATCGGTCAGAGACCCTCGGGAGATCGAAACGCGCTTTGGAATTCCGACGCTCGGTGTCGTTCCTTTCCTGAAGGGAAGCGGCTCGACGATCTTTCGCGGCAAGCGGGGAGACAAGGATCGCCTCGTCGCACACGTCGACCTCTCCTCGAACGATGCGGAGAGTTTCCGAGTTCTACGCACAGCGCTTCAGTACAGCCACGCAGGGCAGCCGCCGCGGGTGGTGATGGTGACCTCCTGCATGCCGCAGGAAGGCAAGTCGACCATCGCCTCCAACCTCGCGGCGTCGTACGCGACTCGCGGCGACAGGGTTCTGCTCATCGACGCTGATTTGAAGAAACCAGTGCTCCATAGAATCTTCGAGAAGTCGCGCGCGCCCGGGCTGACCGATCTGCTCACTGGCCAACAACCGTTCGAGTCAGTCCTCATGCGCACGGAAGTTGAAAACCTCGACCTGATCACGGCCGGGCCGTCCACGCCTTCGCCCGCCGACCTGTTGGAAAGCGCGTCGATGAAGGACCTGATTGAAAGTCTCCGCGCGCAATACACGGCGATCATTATCGACTCGGCGCCGCTGTCCGGTATGGCGGACTCGCTGGTCCTCAGTCACGCGACGGAGGGCGTTTGCCTCGTCGTTAATCGCGGCCAGACGCCGCGCGATGCCCTTCAGAAGTCGATTCTTCAGCTCGAACAGGTCGAGGCGCGTTTGCTCGGAATCATCTACAACGACCGCACAAAACGAGCGAAGCTTTACGGGTACGGCGCAGGGTACGGATACGGTTATGGCCAGGACGAGGAGCGGCGGGAAAGCTTCTCCTGATGGGCTATCTGATTGATCTCCACTGTCACACCG
>JAUIJJ010000260.1 GCA_030431385.1 bacterium
CGTCCTAACCGCCCGCGAAAAAGCCCGCATGGACGCCGCCATCGAAGGGATCAAGCCCTCCATCGTCAGAATCAAGGTTGTCGAACCGGACTACTACGGAGGGCGCGAGGAGAAGTTCGTGGCTTTCGGGAGCGGAACGATTATCTCTCCCGACGGCTATGTCGTCACGAACCACCATGTCGCCGGGAAAGCCGTGCAATTAATGGTCACCCTTCCCAATCGCGAAGTCGTCCCGGCTGAGTTGATCGGGACCGATGCGGCAACGGACATCGCTGTCATCAAGCTCATGCCCGACGAGGAAACTGAATTCCCCGTCGTCGAGTTCGGCGACTCTGATGCCGTTCGCGTCGGGGATCCGGTACTCGCGATGGGCAGCCCGCGCGCGCTTTCCCAGAGCGTCACCCTCGGCATCGTCAGCAACACCGAGATGATCATGCCCATGACCCTCGGCGGCATGGAGCTCGACGGCGAGAACGTCGGCGAGTTGGTCCGCTGGTTCGGCCACGACGCGGCCATCTACGGCGGCAACTCCGGCGGTCCGCTTGTGAACCTGGATGGCGAGATCATCGGCATCAACGAGCTGAGCTACGGCCTCGCTGGTGCGATCCCGGGAAACCTTGCGGCGAAGGTCGTCGAGGACCTGATCGAGGTCGGCTACGTCCGCCGCGCGTGGACCGGCGTCGTCCTGCAGCCGCTCCTCGAAAGCAGCGAGCAGGAGACCGGCGTGCTCGTGGCCTCTGTGCTCGACGGTTCACCCGCCAAAGAAGCAGGGATGCTCCCCGGAGATATCATCCTGACCATCGACGGCGAAACAGTTGAAGGCCGATTCGATGAAGACCTTCCGATCATCAACAACGTTCTCGCCGATATGCCTCTCGATTCCGCAGCGGAGATCAAAGTCTGGCGCGACGGAGCCGAGGAAGTTCTCGAAGTCTCCGCAACTCAGCGCCAGCCTGCTTTCATCAAGAGCGAGGAATTCCGCGAGTGGGGTATGACCGCCCGCGATCTCTCGATCTGGACCCAGCTGGAAATGGCCCGCGAGACCACCAGCGGCGTGCTCATCACCTCCATCCGTGCAGGCGGCCCGACCTCCCAAGCGAAGCCGGAAATCCGTCGCGGCGATGTGATCGTAAAGATCAACGATGAAGACGTTTCCCGTGTCGCGGACCTGACGGACATCACGCGCGAAATCCTCGAAGGCACCAGCGATGAAACAGTCCCCGTTCTCGTCACTTACGAGCGTGATGACGAACAACTGGTGACCGTCGTGGAAGTCGGCATCGACGAGCTGAACGATCCCGGCAAGGAAGTCCAGAAAGCGTGGCTCCCTATCGAAACGCAGGTGCTCACGCGCGATGTCGCAAAGCAACTCGGCATCCCGAAGAAGAAGGGCGTTCGCGTTACTCGCGTCTTCAGGAACACGGCCGAGGACTTTCCCATACAAGTCGGCGATATCATCACGTTGATGGACGGAATGCCGATCGACGCGTCAGAGCCTCACGACTCACAGGTCTTCCCCACGATGGTGCGTCAGTACAGGATCGGGTCTGAAGTCGAGTTCACACTGATTCGCGACGGCGAGACCGAGAACCTGCTGACCTCGATGCTCGGCTCCCCGCCGACGTCTCGGGAAATGCGCTCCTACCGTGACATCGAGTTTGAGTTCATCCTTCGCGAGGCCGCGTTTTCCGACAAGCAGGACCCGCGCATCGAAGGCGTTGATTTCACGCTCCTCGTCGACGGCGTTACCTCCGGTGGATGGGCCGATCTGGCTGGCCTCGGTGTCGGCGACGCGCTTCTCACCATCGACGGCGAGCCGGTCGAAACCCTCGACGAAGCCGAAGCCATCATGGACCGCGTGAAGGACGAGCAGGTTGACTCCGTCGTCTTTTTCGTTCGTCGTGGCACGCACAACACGTTTGTAGAAATCGAACCATCCTGGGCCGAAATGGCCCCGGCAATCCAGTAAGACCAAACTAAGAAGGGGTAACCTAATGAGAAAGTTCCTGAAAGCTACCATCATTGCGTCCGTCACCGGGATCGCGCTGCTCACATCGTCCGTGAGCGCCGACATCCGAGAGGTCGCCCGCGACCTCGTCGAGTCCAAATCCGACGCCGTTGTCACCATCGAAGTCGTCCAAAGTGTCAAATCTTCCTATATGGGAAACATGAACGAGGAGGAGACCAAGGCCGAAGCCATCGCCGTGATCATCGATGATTCGGGCATGGCAGTGACGTCGCTTTCCTCCGTCGATCAAAGCGCGCTCTTTCGCCGGATCATGGGCGAAGACGCCGAGTACGACGTCGACGCTCAGGTGAAGTCGGTGAAGTACATCCTCGCCAACAACGAAGAGGTCGCGGCCACCGTCGTGCTCCGCGATCCCGATCTGGATATCGCGATCCTTCGCCCCCTCGAAGAGCCAGAAGATGGTTGGACCTCGATCTCCATGGAAAGCAGCGCCAGGGCCGAACTCCTCGACGAAGTCTTCTCAATCGGTCGCATGGGTAAAATTGCCCGCCGCCAACCCGCCGCGTCCATTGGCTCGGTTTACTCCATGGTGAAGCGCCCGCGCCAATTCTACGTGTTGGACACGAACACCCAGCTGATGAGCATCGGCATGCCGATCTTCAACGCCGAGGGCAGCGCGCTCGGAATGCTCCTTTACTACTCGATCCCCGGAGCCGGTCAGTCCAACTCGGACGAGCCGCCCGTCCTCCCCGTTCTCGTCCCGGCAGCCGACATCATGGAAGTCGCCAGCCAAGCGCCCGAGGCGGCTCCCGCCGACGAGGCAGCAGCTGAAGCCGGCGAAGTCGAAGAAGAGGAAATGGCCACAAGCGACGCAGAAGCTGCCGCTGAGTAACACCTCCTGAACTAAAGCATCACTCAGCCGGCGCCGCCCATCGCAGCGTCGGCTGAGCCGTTTTTACCCCATCCCACTTTACAGCGGACCGCACATCGCCGACCATCATTCCCTTCGGAGGGACCAATGAGGATTACCAAAGTATACACAAAAACCGGCGACAGCGGAACCACCGGATTGGTGGGAGGTCAGCGAGTTCCCAAGCACGATCTGCGTATCGAAAGCTACGGAACCGTCGACGAGTTAAACGCCGCCCTAGCGATTGCTCGCCAAGCGTTCAATGACGAATCAAAGGATTCGGATTCGCGCAGCGAAGGAGACTTTGACAAGCTGATGGAGTTCATCGGCAACAAGCTTTTCACGCTCGGCGGCGACCTTGCAACGCGGCTCGAAGATCGTCACCCTCAAATGCCCGTGATCACGGAAGCGGACATCGAGTTCCTCGAAAAAGTGTGTGACGCGTACAACGAATCGTTGCCGCCGCTGGAGGACTTCGTTCTCCCCGGCGGGAGCCGTACATCAGCCGCCCTCCACGTCTGCCGCACCATCACCCGCCGCGCCGAGCGCGCGGTCACCGCGCTCGACGCCCACGAACGAACCGGCGGCCTTCCGCAGCAGTATCTCAACCGTCTCTCCGATGCGCTCTTCGTGCTCTCACGCTGGGTAAACTTCCAGCTTGGCGTGAAGGAAGTCATCTGGGAACGCGGCCTCGAGCCACCGTCATTGCCAGAAAATTGACGACGCCGGAAGTCAGTGTCAGCGACCTCCGCTGGAGCTACGGCGAGAACGAGGTCTTGCGAGGCTGCACCTTCGATGTGGCGGCGGGCGAGTTCGTGTGTCTTGCCGGGCCGAACGGCGCCGGCAAATCGACACTGCTGATGCTGCTGACCGGTTGCGCCGCGCCTCAGACCGGCGCGGTTCGTCTGGCGGGGGAGAAGCTCGGCGCAATGAGCGAGCGAAATCGCGCCCGCCGGATCGCAGTCGTCCCCCAAACCGAGAGTACCCCGCCATCGTTCACCGCACTTCAGACAGTTCTCCTCGGCAGGACTCCGTGGTTGGAGGGGTTTCTGAGGTTTGATTCCGCCGAGGACCGCGCCATCGCCCGCGACGCGCTGGAAACGGTCGGTATGAGCGACTTCGCCGAGCGCCCCATCGGGAAGCTCAGTGGCGGCGAGCGTCGCCTTGTCACCATCGCGAGAGCACTCGCCCAGCGCCCCGCCCTGCTGATGCTCGACGAGCCCGCAGCCTCGCTCGATCTGATGCACCAACAGAGCATTTTCAGGCTCTTGAGGCGGCTGAATCAGGAGGAGAGCCTGACGATCATCGCTGTTACCCACGATCTCAATCTCGCCTCTCTTTACAGTGATCGCGTCCTCTTGCTCAACAACGGTGAGGTCGTCGGAGACGGCCCGCCGGCAGAATTGTTGGAAGAGACGTTTCTCCAAGAAGTGTACGGAGCGGAACTGTGGACTCATCAGCATGAAGGCCGTCGCTACGTTGGGCTGAAGCCTTGAATCGAACACTCGACACACCCGAATCTCGCCCTTGGCTCAAGCTCGTGCTGGTTGCAGTCGCAGGTGTTTTGGTCGTTCTTGCTTCGCCCTTCTTCGGGTCGACGCAACTCAATTGGGCGAACCTGCTGAGTCGCGGTAGCGAGTTGAACATCGACCAGGAGATTTTTTTGAACCTCCGTCTCTCGCGCGCGCTCTTCGCCGCACTCGTCGGTGGCGCCCTTGGCGTCGCGGGTGCGGTCTTTCAAGTGACGTTACGAAACGATCTCGCGACGCCGTACACACTCGGCGTCAGCACAGCGGCGTCGCTCGGCGCATTGATAGCATTTCACTTGTCGCTCAAGGGGTTGGCGGTTTCCGGCTTCGCGCTGATGGGCGGATTGCTTTCTGTGGCGCTGATCTTGGCAGTTGCCAGATGGCTCGGCGGGGGAGAGGGCACGGTGACGTTACTGCTTATCGGCATCACCCTTAACCTCCTCTTCGCCTCGCTTATTCTCGTGCTTCAATACATGTCCGACCCTCACGAAACATTTATGATTGTTCGGTGGCTAATGGGCGGAGTCGACGTCACAGGTCTTTCAATCAGTGGCTGGCTCGCAATGGTCTTGTTACCCTTTCTGGTAATACTTGTTATTCGCGGGCAGAGCCTCAACGTGCTGATGCTCGATGACCTCACCGCGCGGTCGCTCGGGGTCCATCCCGACCGCAGCCGTTTGATTGCAATCGGTGCCGCATCTTTCATGGCAGCGATTGTAGTTGGTTTCGCGGGGCCAATTGGATTCATAGGTCTCATCATTCCCCACGCAGTCCGCCGCATCGTCGGCGATGACCACCGCTTTCTCCTCCCAGCGTGTTTTGCAGTGGGTGGCGGTTTCCTGGCGCTCGCAGACATCATCGGGAGGCTGATCGGCGGCGACTTGGAAATACCCGTAGGTATCGTGACGGCACTCATTGGCGGCCCGATTTTTCTATATATAGTAATTAGAAAGGCGCGGACCCTTTAACGGCTAACTGTCGCGCGGCGCCCGCCCCACCCACTCCGGTGCGGAATCGGTCTTCAGTCGGAGTATCATGTTCAATTGCGCGCTATGGTGTTGAACGTGTCGCATGTTATATAGTAACAACTCCAACATCGTCACCTCCAGCCACTCGTACTTATACATAGTTCCCGCTAGCTCTGGCGTGAAGTTCTCCATCAGTTTTAGGAACTTTTCCTTCCCATGGTCAAGCCAGTCGGTCATCTGTTGTTTAGTGTTTACTGTCTCCGGGTACGGTTGATTTGGGTCTACCTCGACCATGCCAAAGGGATCACGAGGCACATAGTTTTCAGGGCTGGTTTCAAGATAGTAGTCCAACCAGAACACGGTGTGATGTACCATATACCAGTACTGATGAAATGAATGATCGTCGCTCCATATATCATCGGGGCAGGCGTCGATTGCGCGCCTCAGCGTTTCGATGGTAGCTCCAAATTGTTCAAGAAGCGCGTTTTTCCAGAGATCTTCCATTTGGCTCATTTGCAGTATTCTCCATTGAAGTTAAATGGGGCGGACCGAATTGGCCCGCCCCGAACTCTATCTGTTT
>JAUIJJ010000261.1 GCA_030431385.1 bacterium
GGTAAGGCAAACGTAGCTGTTCGCATCCCGACACCGCGCCGCCCCCACCGGAATGTCCTTCGCCGGTTTCCGTAGGTCTCTCAAGTGAGCGCCGCCGCGGGCTGCCGCTGCCACGAACTCGGCATCCTCGGTCAGGAACTCATGCATCCCCGCCCAAAGGTCGAGACCAGATTCGAGCGCTTTGAGCAACATCGGTCGCCACTCTTCAGGCAACCTCCCGCCGACCGGTGTGACTCCGATTAGTAGCGTATCGGGCTCGAACGCCATCGCCTCTTCCAAGGTCGCGACAATGGGGACGTCTCCACCCACATTCAACACGCTACCGGTCGTACTGCCTGCGTGCTCGGTATCGATGACCGCCACCGATTCGGAGCTGCCGTATCGCAGCACGCCGGTTGTCATTTTGGCCGTGCGGGCCGTCAGTGACCTGTCGGCCAAATGCACGATTCGTCGAGGATTGCCGGCGACGAATTCCATGGAGTACTCCTCGCTTTGAACTTTGGGGCGCAGGGTCATTTGTGCTTTAGGCGCTTTCAAGTCAACTGGTAGCTCTTCGGTCTTGAGTCCCAGCACCCGGGCACCCCCTAATTGCCCTCAGGAAACGCAAAGGGTCACGGGTTAAATGAGCAAAATTCAATCAGTCGCGGTGATCGGGGCCGGGCCAGCGGGCGCGACCGTCGCCGCTTTGCTGGCCGAGGCGGGGATCAAAGTCGCGATCTTTGACAGCGGCAAGCGCCCCCCGCTTTTGGTCGGCGAGTCACTCGTCCCTGCGATCATTCCAATCCTTCGGCGGCTCGGCGTCGAAGAAGAGGTCAAAGAATTCAGCGTCTACAAGCCCGGCGCCACCTTCTTCCCCACGAGCAGCGAGGAACTGACCTACCCCTTCAGCCGAACCAAGGGGAATCTGCCGCCCTATGCCTACAACTGCCCAAGAAACCTTTTCGATAACGCGTTACTCCGGGCGGCCACTCGAAAGGGCGCTCGCCTCGTTGAATCAAACGTATCGTTGGAAAAGGGGACGCGGCCGGACTCAGTTCAACTCTCAGAAGCGACCCTCGAATCAACCGACGGTTTTTTCACGAAGCAGCCGGACATGGTCATCGATGCGACAGGGCGCGCCCGGGTCATCTCTCGCCTTCTCGACATTCCCTCAAAGGATGGAGAGCGCAGGGACGTCGCACTTTTCGCCCACCTCGAAGAGTGCTCACTCCCCTGCGAAGGAAACATCCACATCGACCGTCTGCGGCAGGGCTGGGCGTGGCGAATTCCGCTACCGGGTCGGCTCTCCCTTGGAATAGTTCTCGACCAAAAACACCTGGAAAAGCATGGCAAGACCGCTGAGGAACAATACGACAGCTTTCGCGGTTCGGACCCGATTCTGAAAGGCATCGCCGGTGATCTGAAGCGCATCACCCCGGTCCAACGGTACAACAACTATCAGCTGGTTTCTAAACGCGCTGTCGGTAGCAACTGGGCGCTCGTCGGCGACAGTTCGGGCTTCATCGATCCTATCTTTTCCAGCGGGCTTTTCATCGCGATGGACGGCGCAGAACACCTCGCGGCGGCGATCACCAAGGGTACCCCCAACGCGCTCAGGAAGTATGAACGCTACACCCTCCAGCATCTCGCCTCGTGGCACGAGATCGTCAGCTACTTCTACAACGGCAGGCTCCTGACGCTCTTTCGCCTTGGCAGAGAAATGCAGAACTCGACCTTCGGACGAGTCATGGACCCACACCTTCAAAAGCACATGGGGCGCATCTTCACGGGGGCCGCCGCGACTGCAAAGTATAGTCTCGGATTACTTCGAATCATGACGTCCTACGGCATCGCGAAGCGTGACCACAGGTTGCTGCGGATCAACTGATGAAAAACTCGCCTCCTATCAAAGACCCCAGGACATGGACGGGTGAAGCGAGTCTCGACGAGCACGATCAAGTGCAGCTGCGCGACGCAGGCATACGCGAGGCGGTTGCGTATGCGGCGACGCACTCTCCTTTTTACAATCGCCTGTTCGCCGAGGAACAGATCGACGCCGAAGCGGTGACGGACGCGCGAACCCTCGAGTCGTTGCCATTCACGACCAAGGGTGATCTCGGGAGACTTGGTCGCGACTTTTGGTGTGTAGGCGACGATCAGATCGTCGACATTTCTACGACCAGTGGAACCTCTGGTGAGCCAACGCTGTATCCGATGACGGCTGGGGACATTGCGCGCCTCGGGCGGAATGAGTTCCTTTCCTTTCAGTGCGCAGGCATCGCCCGCGCCGATACCGTGCTTCTAGCGGTGACGATGGATCGTTGCTTTATCGCCGGGCTTGCCTACTACGAGGGCCTGCGGCAGATCGGCTCCACGGTCCTCCGCTGCGGCGCCGGCGCGCCGGGCCACCTGCTCGCGATGGTGGAAAAACTAAGGCCCAAAGTCATCGTTTCGGTGCCCTCATTTCTCAAGATTGTGGGCGAGTTTGGCGCTTCTCAGGGAATCTCGGTTGCCGGTTCCTCGGTCGAAAAACTTATCTGCATTGGCGAGCCTCTACGAGCCGCTGACCACTCGCTGAACCCGCTCGGCGAGATTTTGAAAGCGCAATGGAACGCCGAACTGTTTTCGACCTACGGCATCACCGAACTCGCGACCTCGTTTTGCGAGTGCGATGCCGGCGCTGGCGGGCACCTGCATCCGTCGCTTCTCCACGCGGAGATCGTCGACGAAGAGGGGCGCACGGTTCCCGGTGGGCAGGTTGGGGAACTCGTGGCGACGACCTTCGGCGTCGAGGCAATGCCGCTGATTCGGTTCCGCACTGGCGACATGACCTACCTCAGGCGGGAGCAATGCGAATGCGGTAGAGTGACACCGCGCATTGGGCCAATTCTGGGCCGTCGGAACCAAATGATGAAGATCAAAGGGACAACCCTTTACCCATCCGCCGTTCAGCGCATCCTCGATGGCATTGAAGGCGTCCGCGACTATGTGATGGTTGTCACCTCGCCGACGCCGCTTTCTGATGAGCTGGAAATTCTTGTCGCACTCGTCGACGAAGTAGCCGAATCCTCCGAAATGGTTGGTCACCGGCTACAAGGTGAGTTGAAGGTGAAACCCCGCATTCGCATCGAAAGTATCGAGAACATTGAGCGGTTCCAGCATTCTCAAAACCTCCGCAAGAAGCAGCGCTTCATCGACAGGCGTGCCGCTCCTCTTCACTGATCCTCGCCCCCCGCGAATCTGCGTGGTGTTGCCGACCTTCAACAACGCGCGCACTATTGCCGCAGTGATCGAAGGAGTCCGCAACCATGTGCCCGATATCATCGTCGTTAACGATGGAGCGATCGATTCGACGGAGGAAGTGCTCTGCCGGTTTGAAGGCATCGAAGTTATCACTTTCGCCAAGAACAGAGGTAAGGGGGCAGCCCTCGACGCCGGGATGATGCACGCCGCCAATCGCGGATTTACCCATGCGATCACAGTCGATACCGACGGCCAACATCGCACAGAAGAATTACCCCGCTTTATAGATACGGTGCTCAAGAGACCGGAAGCCCTCGTTCTGGGGGTGCGGCGCCTCCCGAAAAAGGGGCGGCGTCCGCTCAAAACGAGACTCATGCGATTCCATTCAAACTTTTGGGTTTGGGTGCTGACTCGAAAAACAGTCGGCGACTCGCAAACAGGGTTTCGCGCCTATCCCCTGCGCGCGGTGCGGCAACTCTACTTCAATTCTGTGAAGTACGACTATGAAATGGAGGCATTAGTAAAGCTCATTTGGATGGGCGTCCCGATCCGGAGAATACTAGTCACCGCAGATTACGGCCCAGGTAGTGAATCGCACTTTCGCCTGTTGAGGGATTCGTTCTGGTGGAGTCGCCTCACCGCGCGACTTCTATGTCAGATCGTACTCCTACCTGCAAACGTACGCAAAGTCATGCACCTGAGAAGCTTCCGCAACAAATCGCTCCTTCAACGATTTCTACTATACATGAAAGGAACGATTCTCAGGGAGGCGACGACTCCACCTGTGTTCGCGAAGTCCGTTGGCGTCGGCATCTTCCTGGGGGTCCTGCCGATCTGGGGATTTCAAATGATTGCCGGAATTGCCGCAGCAAACCGAATGAAACTCAGCGTTCCCCTGACAGCCGCAGCGACACACATTTCGACAGGCCCCATGCTCCCCATCATATTGTATGCGAGTCTGTTACTCGGAAAACTAGCGACAACCGGCGCGCTTGACCTATCGCTCAATCTTGACGAGTTCGGCTTTGATTCGATCTTTCAATACCTTCTGGAGTATCTCATCGGCTCGTTCATTCTGGCGGTGATTTGCGGTATCGCTTCCTACTTCATCGCCTACGCTGCGGCTCTCCGGTGGATGACCGATCATCGGAAGTTTGCTCGATGAAAAGGGTTCTCGTCTACTCCATTTTCATCGCAGTCGCTTCCCTTTGCGCGCTCTCGCTCCCCCGCCTGCAACTGGATGAGGATATCACGAAACTACTTCCAGTCGACGATCCCATGGTCAGTGACTATCGTGAAGTCATCACACAGTTTCAAGCGCTCGACATGCTCTTCATTGATGTTGCAGCCACTGGAAACAATCAATCTGAGACACTCTACTCCGCCGCCGACGAACTTTACCAGAAGCTACTAAACTCCGGAAAGTTTCGTACACTTTACTATCGAACACAAACAAGCGATCTGCTAGCGCTACAGGAAATCATCAGTCAATCGCTCCCAACACTCATTGACGAACACGACTACAAAGTAATCGAAAGCCTGCTTACCAACGAATCAATCAATCCGCGAATAGCTTCTATCAAACGGCAGCTGATGGAACCGGGTGGTTCGTTCATGATGGAGAGCCTTCGGCGCAATCCGCTCGGAATACAAGAGATTGCAAACGAAAAGTTTCAAGGCCTTAGCATCGCCCAGTCGGAATCGCAGATAGTCGACGAGCGCATCGTCTCGAAAGACGGCAACCATGTTTTGATGATTGCCATACCAAAATTCAATTCGATGGACACGGCAAAGGGCGAATCGCTTGCGGTAACATTAGAGCAAGCCAGAGAAAGCGTACGAACAAACTCCGACGAAGTCACAGTCACATTCCATGGCGGGCATCTGATCGCGCTCGACAATTCGCGTGCAATCAAACGCGATGTTCGAATCACGATAGCAGTGGTCTCCATCGCTATTGGGTTACTTGGTTTTTTTGTCTTTAGGAGACTTGTCTTCATTCCGCTCGTGTTCATTCCTCCAGCCTTGGGGGCGCTCTTTGCTTCGGGGGTGTTTGCCACGTTTCATCCGATGATAAGCGGAATCGCGCTCGGTTGCGGTGCCGCGCTGGTTGGGATTACTGTCGATTATGGGATTCACTTACTATACCGACTTCAGAATTCGGCAAGCAAAACACCATATTCTGTACTCAGAGAATTGCTCCCATCGCTTTTCCTCGCAGCAGGAACGACGTTCTTGGCCTTTCTGACTCTTACAACTTCAGGACTGCCGGGCCAGCGGCAACTGGGGCTATTCTCCGCGCTTGGAGTGTTGGGCGCATTCATGACGGCTGCTGTGCTCTTGCCATTCATCACACCAAATCTAAAGGGAACGACAGACCGTACGGTACTCCCCCTGGAACTTTGGTACTGTAAACTGTCGGCACTAAGACGATCCCATGCGACGCACTTTCTTATTGGTGGCCTAGCTATCGCCATTGTCGCTGGCTATGGGTTGTCGAACCTCGAATTCGAGAGCGATTTCCGCGCGCTCAACTATATGAAGCAGGAACGACTGCAAGCGGAGGCTGCGCTTGAAAGTACCTGGGGTCGATTCGATGAATCCATGGCTATAGTCAAGGGCACTTCGATCGAGGAGGTTCTAAGCAAACAGGAGGCGCTAAGCCATACAATCGGTAACCTTAAACAGGGCGGGACCATCGAAGCCTATTCTAGT
>JAUIJJ010000262.1 GCA_030431385.1 bacterium
ATCGCCGACTGGAGCGACAAGGTGAACAACACCGGCGACTCCGGGCTGATGGCCATCGCGACCGATCCTAACTTTGAAACGACACCTTGGCTGTATATTTACTACTCGGTGGAGACAGATACGGGAAACCCGGATTCCTCTCAATCCCGCTACGGCCGGTTGTCGCGAGTGCTGATGAACAGCGGCACGAACTTCACAACCATGGTTCCCGATTCGGAGGAGATCCTCGTCGGGGCCACGTGGAGCGAAGGCATCATGAACGAGGGCCCTTTCCACGTGGGCGGAGGGATTCGCTTCGGCGACGACAAAACTCTCCTGATGACGACCGGCGATTCGCACTTTGCCATGTCCTATAACCCCAGCTTTGCCTCCGCCTTCGACCCGGGAAGGTTCCCGAGCAGCATGGATATCGGGCCGCTCCGAGCTCAGGCGCTCGACAACCTGAGCGGCAAGGTACTCCGTCTCGACAAGGATACCGGCCTCGGACTGCCTTCCAACCCGTTTTATACCGGCGACCCGACCGACGCCCAATCGAAGGTCTTCGCCTACGGGTTGAGGATGCCATGGCGGTTTGACGTGCTGAGGGGCACGGGGTCCCACTCCCAGTCGGATGGCCGGCCGGGGTCGCTTTGGATTGGTGATGTGGGCTGGGAGAGTTTCGACGACCTGAACATCAGCGACCGCGAGGGCGGCAACAATTTCGGCTGGCCGTTCTATGAAGGCCACCTACCCACCGATTCGCCGTACTATGACCCCGGCACCTACAGCGGACCGATTCCTTATGTCGAATTCGAGGACACTTCAATCGCGGCGTCCTGGGGCCATGGGGCGTCGTTCGACAGCTGGCCGCCGGAGCTGCTCGGCGATTGGAAGGGGCACTCGCTAACTGGCGGAGTGTTCTACGATTACTCGGAGTTCGGAGCCTCGCGCACTGGTCGTGCTGATTGTGGCGACTTCCGACCCCAGCCCAACGCCAAGAACCAGACCTACCGTCGCGGCCACATGAGCACGATCGTCGGTGGCTCGCACCCGTACACTCCGCTGATCGAAAACAAGTACATTTTCGCCGATTGGTCGCTGCACAATCTCTACGCGGCGACTCTCGACGAGTTCGAGAACCTCGAGGATATTGAGCTGATGGCGACTGGGCACATCAACCCGGCTCTCTCTGACGAGGGCATCGTCGATATCGATTACAACCCCGTGACGGGCGAGCTTTGGGCGCTGACGTACTGGCGTCTTTACCGGCTGGAGTACGACCCCAGCGGCGGCGCGCCGATCGCGTTCCTCCAATCGAGCACCGTCTCCGGCGAACTCCCGCTCGACATCGATTTCGACGGAAGCGGAACGATCAATTACTCGGGTCAGGAGCTGACCTACCACTGGCTCGTCGACGGTACCGAAGTGAGCGAGACGGCGACGCCTGAGTTCACTCATCTCTTCACTGAGGACCGAAACTACACCGTCGATCTTCACGTCGTGGCCGCCAACGGCAAGGCTTCGACTGATACGTTGACTATCTTCGCGGGGAACGAGCCGCCTGTCGCGACGATCATCAATCCGAAGCCGTGGCACAAGTATCCCGAAGACGGCTCGCTTGGAATCATGCGCTACGAGGGCGAAGTCGCCGATCCCGATGGCGCCACGAGCCCTGAATATTATTGGCGAGTCGCGCTAGGCCACAACAACCACCGCCACGAGGTCGAGCTGTTGGAGGACTTGCAAGGAACCTACGATCTGTACGCGTCGGAAGACGACAACACTTGGTATATCTTCGAACTCTTTGCTACTGACGAACGGGGCCAGACGACTTTTTCGAGAGTGAATGTATTCGAGTTCGGCGCGGGCCCCGAGCCGCCCTTCGTTGGGGTTGGAGGGCATTGGGAATCTCTCCAATAGCACGATAAATGAACCCTTCGCCAATAAATTTTCGCGGGGAAACCTTGGGCTTCCTCCGCAGAATTTACTGAAATGCGTTGACCGACCGGGCAACAGGCGGGTCTAACGGCTGCTCAAGGGACAATCCGCGTAATGCTTGATCCCCCACCCCGGCAAGGCTTTGACAGCAGCCGGAGTAATGCTATTGGCCGGCGTTCAGCCGGAAGGAGTACGCAGTTGAGTATCGGTACAGTGAAGTGGTTCAACGAACAGAAGGGCTGGGGGTTCATCACCCCTGAAGATGGAGGAAAGGATCTTTTCGTCCATCACTCGGAAATCCAGACCGAAGGATTCCGTACACTGCAGGAAGGCCAGAAAGTCGAGTACACATCGGCAGACGGCGCCAAAGGCCCGCAGGCAACCCAGGTACGTCCCGTCTAACGTGGTCTAAACAAACCTGAATTTAAATCCGGCCCCGTTATCGAGACGGGGCCGGATTTGTTTTTACCGGCGTCAGCAACCCGCCCGCCTTGGAGTCACTATCACAACATCGTCCATTGACGCAGCAAGTATGCAGTGCCTAAGTGCATCAACTCCAAGACCTTAATGAAAAGTTTTCCAATGAAACCTGCGCCCTTTCTTCAGGCTCTAGTCGCCGTCGCTGCAATCGTGTCGCTTCCCGTTTGCTCAGTAGCGCAGATTTTTGTCGCTGGTTATGGAAACGATGAATTCCCGGGAACAGATTGGGGCGCACCGAAAGCCACGATCCAGGCCGGTATCGACGCGACGACGCCCGGAAACAATCAGGTCTTCGTTGCGCGCGGTGCCTACAACGAATCGATCGAGATGAAAAGCGGTGTGGAACTCTACGGTGGTTTCTTTGGCGGCGAGGGCGGCCTTGAAGCCAGAAGGCTCGTCGATCCGAAACACACAGTCATCAACGGCGACGGCGCGCTACACGTCGTGACGTTTATGAACATCTCTGATACAGTGCTGAACGGGTTCCTTATCACCGGAGGCAACGCAAACGGCGACTCGGGGAGTTTCGGCGATAGAGGGGGCGGCATTCTGCTCAATGAATCCTCTGAAAACTTGATACAAAACTGCATCATCGATAACAACACAACGACAGGGTTCGGTGGCGGAATTCACGCGCACCGTTCCTCACCAAAGATCGTCAATTGCGTGCTATCGAACAACTCCAGCATCAGCGGCGTCGGCGCGGGAGGCGGGCTGTCGATTTTTCAGAACAGCAACGTCGTCGTTCTCAATAGCCTCTTTCTCAACAACACGGATACGAACAACCTTGGCGGAGCTGCGATCGACGTCACCGATGCTGACCTGCGAATCGTGAATACTATTTTCCAAGGGAACGACAACCACGCAATCGCCGAGTTCGAAGACTTCGGTACTTCACACATTACTCTTCAGCGTTGTCTCTTCTTTGACAATAATGGCGGCGATTTAATTGTAGACGACGGCGGCAACACGACAGTCGTTACCGGGGCGGCAAGTTTGAACACGCTTGTGGGAAATGATGCAAACGTATCAGGTAACCCTCAGCTCATTGACATTGCTGACATGTACTATGGAATTGAATCAAACTCCCCGGCGATTGACGTTGGATTAGCGGGAGAACCGAATCAGCCGTTACGCGATATGCTTGAACACAGTAGAATTCAAGGTGTCACAATCGATATCGGTCCCGTGGAGCGCGGCGTCGCGGTCCCAGGTGAGAGCGTGTTTTCTAACAAGATTAGTTTAAACAGCGTCATTCCCGAATTGGGAGCGGGCGACAGGTTCGGCGAAGCGATGGCGGTGCTCGGACCGTTTGGGGACAGCTTAACTCCGTCGATTGCTGTGACTTCCAGTGGATGGGATAGCGCGGCGGGTACGAACATTGGTGCGGTCCATGTGTTGAAGCTCGATGACAACTTTAACTGGCTTCGCGCGGAATTCATTGGCGAAGGCGCAGGGCTGAACGATTCATACGGAACGGGGCTCGCCGGGCCAGGCGATCTCAACGGTGATGGAAACCCGGATCTCATCGTCGGCCACCCCACAGCGAACCTTGTTCGTGGAACGTTGATTGCCTACTATTTGAACTCCGACATGCAGGTGATCAGTCAACGCACCATCGCTCCTGACCTCCAAACGAACGAGTTGTTTGGAACATCAGTCGCCAGCATCGGTGACCTGGATGGAGATGGTAACATCGACTTGGCAGTCGGCGCGACCGGCGGCACCGGGAAAGTATATATCCTATTCCTCGATCAGGACCAATTCATTAAGAGCACACGCGTCGTAGGAACCGGCAACGGCTTGGTAGCCGGCGAGCTTTCAAGCGGCGACGAATTCGGCAGGTCAATTGCACTCGTCTCCCATCCCAACGAAGCGCGCGGAGCGCAGACAGTAATCGCAGTCAGCGCGCCGAACACCGCACTCGATCCGGACAATAAAATCTACCTGTTCCAGTTAAATGCAGCGGGTGATGCTACTCTTCTGAAAACCGTGGAAGACGCGGTGTCTATTGGCTCCGGCCAAGCGATGGCGGCAGTTCCGACCATGGCTGATTCGAGTCTCGGCGGCTTGATCTTTGGCGCGCCCAAGTTCGATGGAAACAAGGGAAAGGCCACGTCACACCTCTTTTCCGACGGAGGTGCGGATACTGAAGTGGAGATTGACGGTGGGCTTTCATTTACCATCGAAGCGGACGATCAATTCGGGAGTTCAATCGCCTATCTCGGTGATCCTGAAATCAACGGATACCACCAGGTGCTGGTAGGTGTTCCCGGCGGCGACTCTGACGGAATCGGCAACAGTGGATACATTGCAAACCTATTAGTCGGCGGACATCAACAGGGGCGCATGATCTCGAACCTGATCTACCCAACTAACTTCGTGCATTTCAATTACAGGAACGGGCCGACGCCCACTTCCGAGTTTAGTATCGCCAATGCTGGAAGTACTGAATTGCAGATCACGCCCAACTTTACGGGCTCCGGGGCTTCTGACTTTTCACTGTCGACTGCAATTGACCCGAATCCCATTCACCCCAACCGGGTGGCGGGGGGTGTCGTCTCATTTAACCCGGGAACTTTCGGAAACTCACGCGCTTCACTTCAGTTGCAATCGAATGATCTTCTCGATACCATTGAGGAAAAGAATTACTCCGGCTGGAATCTGGACTGGGAAGCCGTTCAGCTTAGCGATATCTCGTTTGAGGGTCTGAGTACGACCGAATCGGACATTACGGCTGACGGTTCGCTAATAGTTTTTTCACAGTATGATGAAACCAATGTGGTGAGTGATCTCTATACTTATGATTTCAATCAATCCGATGGCAGCGAGATTACCAAATTAACCGATGTGTTCGTCAACGGAGGCTCGAACCGGGCGGCGCTCAGTCCTCGAATGAGTACCGATGGATCAAGAGTCGCGTTCTTGTCCGACGCCGATTTGTTGGCTGACGGGCAGGAGGCAGGGAGAATCGATCTGTTTCTATATGAACGAGATATGCCACCTTCCTCTCGCATATCGAGGCTGACCGATTTAGCGGAATCAGGCTTCGCTACTAGCCGTGCTTACAGGCACGCCATTAGCGGGAACGGTGAAAAGGTCACATTTTCGACTGACGCGGATCTTCTGGGGACAGGAGCGATCGAGAATCTCTTTGATTTGTGGATGATCGACCTGACACTCCCAGAGGACAGTCGGATTTCACGACTTACGGATATAGCGAGTGTGAACCCTGTCCCCTCAAGCTCCCTCGTGCTTTCAACTTTAAGTGACGATGGCACCATGATCGCATTCGCAGCGCGCGCCAATCTCCTTGGCGATGCCGGCGACAGCATTCGGAGCCGTGTCTATCTAATGGACCTCACGACGATGGGGATGACTCAAGTATCACCAGTACAGCTTCCACCGTACGAAGGCGACCTCACTAGTTATAGCAATAACCCGACGATTACCCCGGACGGCAATCGAGTTTACTTTGTCTCGGATGCAGAGTACAATGCCGACGGAAACGACAGTCCACGAATTTGGCTTTA
>JAUIJJ010000263.1 GCA_030431385.1 bacterium
TTATTGATGTTGGAGGCATCGCCACCTTCGCGATCCATCAGCAGGACGCTTTGTCCGGCGGGGTTGATCAACTCAACAGACAGATCGCCGACTGCGGGATGGGTGACATTAAGACTTTCAAGGAGCAATTCGACGAATTGACCTTCTCCGTTAAGTGTGAGCGTGGTAGCCACGGCATCATTCGCGGGGATCTGGAGTGGCGGTAGGGACCACGACGCTGAACGTGTATCGTTGATCGGCTTCACGCGGAAGTAGGCAACAAACAGCGCTCCCCCGGTGAACTTGGCACCGCTGGTATCGCGAGCGGAAAAGACTATGTTGCCGCTGCGGACTTCAGTTTGAGGCGGTGCGATAAAGTTGAGTGTGCTGCTCGTGCCGTCGCATGAAGGGAGCGCTACCGCCTCTTCGAAATCCAGAAGCTGGGGAGGGTAAGCCAAGCCTACCTGATAGGTGTCGATGTCCTCGAGCCATCCCCTTTCGAGTGGATTGTCCTCGTCCATGAGATCAGCATCGTAGGGATTGGGATCAGCTCGAACGAGGACGGCAATGCGAGAGCCGGCTTCAAGGGGATCGTCTCCGGTGGACAGGAAGGCGTCGAAGCCCTCAGCAGTACAAACAAGGTTGTTGATTTCATCATCGGGTGCGTCCGCACGGAAGTACCATGTGCTGACGCGAACCGTTTTCGACTCAGAAGGTATTGAAAGCGGCGAGGGAGGATCCGCGTTCGGATTGTCGGGATCACACACTGCACCGCCCAACTCGCTGAAGAGGCTGAAGCAGGAAGTTTGGGAAGAATCTAGTACGGCAGGTACGTTCGGAGTGGTTTCGCCACCAATGTCTGCGCTGCCGAAGAGCGATGCGCTGCCAGCGACGACTCCCTTCAAACGCGACAGGTCCGGTGAACGCCGCTCGCGCAATCGACGATAAGGGACCGAACCGGGACGCTCAGTGGCACCTGAAGTAAACGACTCATACAGGTTCGCCTCTTCATTGTCGAAATTGAGGCTACCAGTTGTAGGAGCATCCTCGCCGGAACTTTCGGCAGGTACCGGAAAGACCTGGTATTCGTTCAAGTCAGGCGCTTGGAGAGCAATCTCGAGGTCGCCAACGCGCGGATGGTCGATGCCAAGTTCGACCGCGATTTCGTCTATGCGGAGAGGGCGTTCGACGCGAATCGTAGAGCGGACCTCCTCGTAGGGACTCGTGCCGGTCGGGTCCATGTCGATGATGCGCGGGTTGGTCCAAGTGAGCTCGCTTCGTTTGCGCGCTTCGTAGCTGACGCGGAGGACCTCGAAAGTGCCTTCGAGATTGAGCGGATCGGACGTGAGGCCACCGATAGTCTCGGCAAACTCTCCGCGTAAAAGCTGATCGCTTTCGCGGAAGACGTACATGATCATCGAGCGCTCAATGTCATAGGGAAGCGGATTGAGACGCTCATACTTTCCATCAAGATCCCAATCAACGTCGCCGATGCCGTCGTCCTCTAGGCCGGGGCTGTACCGGTCGTAAGGAAATCGATTCACATCTCCGGGATTCAGGAAGAATGAGCCAGTGAAGACGTACCGCCCACCATCGGCAGTCAGTTTGGTTCCAGTGAGCGGCACATCTTTCGGGTAAAGGAGGACTCGTTCGGAGTCGATGACGCCGCGCAGGCGACGGTCGGCATCCTCGAAGAGCGAGAGGGAGAGATCCATTGAGAAGGCCGGGTCTGCCTGCACGCCGTTAATCTTCGTGATATAGGCTTTGCCTTCGAAGGTGCCAGCGAGGGGCGGGACTTCGCACCGCACGCGAATGCGGCGCAGGGGGTTATTCGGGGAATTTGTATAAATCCAGATTTCACCATGAATGTTGAGACCGGGTATGGGCTTTGCCGCGCCTTGGGCATCGACATCGGACGTATCCATGTTGATAGGAAGACCAGTGCGGTCCGCGACGAGGGTGATGCCCTCAACATCAGTAGAGACGAAACCAGTGATTGGGTTCTCGCTGAGCGGTTGCGCGCGCGAGACCACGACAGGATCGACGCGACCGTCAGGGCGAAGGATGCGAGTCTCCGTGGGGAGTAAGACTTTCAGCCAAGTGCGAAGCGGCGAGTTCTCAGGGAATTCCTGAAAGTTATCTGCCAAGAATTCAGTCTCCGGTGGTGCATTCTCGGAATCGAAGGCATCATCAAAATCGGGACGGAGTGGACGCCAGACGATGTGGTAGTTGAGAACCCCTTGGCCATCGTTAGAATCATCAGTGTCTTCAGCGGCAGTGGCGGTACCGCGGTTACTGATAGTGAGAGGAATGATTTCTTCGACAAGCGCCTCAAGAGGCTGGAACCGGAAGACAGTTTCCCGCACGTCCTCGCCATTCTCAATGATCCCTGTCACATTGTACGATCTATTGCGATCGACATCATCCGCCACTGGTGCTTGGTTGAGGTTTTCAGGTGCGAAGTCCGAGTCAGGCGGGAGAACGGTGCGCAATTGTGGAGTCAGGATAAACTCTTCGGAGGCGTAAAACCAATTGCCGGTGCCTGAAACGAAGCTTCCAGAGAAAAACGTGCTGACGGAGGGGATGCTTGAGTTAATCGCATCAGCGGGGTAAAACCCAGTGCCGCCATTGGAGTTGAGGAAGTAGACTTCTTCGAGACGACCGTCGCTCCCCCGCAAAATGGACTCGAAATCAATCTGGTCTCGATTTCCGGAGACGGCGAGTGAACTGGGTATGGGCAAGCCCAAGAGGTTCCAGCCGCGCTTGAAAGTTAAGTTACCCGGCGTCAAGGTTCCAGTCGTCGTGAAGTCGAGCGACTCGACACTCGCAGGCATCTCCAGATAGAGCCAGTAGGCCTGATAGCGCTCAAGATCACCGAAAGTCGGATCATCGACGAGAAAAGCCATCTCATCATCGGGGAACCCCGGGAGAGATTGCGGAGGATCGAAGACCTTAAGCTGCCATGTGCCAGTGCTGGGGTTATCCGCCGATGCAGGGCCGGTCGTGAAGTTATCCCACCGCATGGCAAGCTTGAGAGGTTTTTCTCCCAAATCGCCTTCAAGCAAGTCGGCAAAGAATGCCTCCGGATTAGTCGACTCGGGCTCCATCCAGAATGAATACAGGTTCCAGCCGGGTTCGAGCGTGACCTTGTGATCCACTTGGTTCAGAGCTTGTGCGGAGAGCGGGTTAAGCGGTGGCAGAAGCGTGACAAGACCTGCGAACAGGCATATCAACAGCACTGGGACGCGATGAATCATGAATACAATCCTGGTAGAAACGACTTCGTCAGAAAAAGAGTAGAGGTAATTTCGGATGTCTGCAAGCGCATTTGGAACCGAAGATTCTTTCGGCAAACTAGAGCGACCAGACACTGGCGGCGAAAAATCCGGCAAGGCGGCCGGTTCGGTCGGCTATTGAGTAGCAGGAGCGATTGATCCTAGCCCAACACTCCACTCAAACAGGACTCTGGCATCATCGCCCCCCAGCGTCTCATCCAGATTCATATCAAATCGGCAATTGTAGAGTTGATCTCCCGAATCAATTCGTCGCTGTAGGATGATCGCGTCGAGCATGTTGCTCATGCCATCGTCATTCACGTCGCCGTATGTGGGATGTACAAGGGGGTTCAACTTGTCGCCTCCATAGGCATCCTCGATGGCATCTGCAAAGCCGTCTTGGTCAAAGTCAATTGCTCTGTCGGGACCGATTGAGGGGCAGGCGTCTATGGTGATTGTGGTATCGAAAGTAGCGAGTGGAAGTTCGACGAACTGGTCGGTAACGACTGTTGTTTCGGTCGGGTCGAGAGTAAGCAAAGTAAAAGTGATTGTCTCAGGATCAGTTGGTATAAACGTCACTCGTCCAACTTCGATATTGCTTCCTGAAATGGATGAGTCTGAGGCGGCTGAAAGTGAAACAACCCCCGGAGAGGTTACGGCAGGGAGAGTTGTAAGGTCGGGGTCGCTGAATACAATAGTATTGATACTTCCACTATCGAACCTCGCCAGACTTTCATCGAACGCGATAAACGCTGCCACGAATTGTGCAGGAAGCGCGTTGGGGTTTAGTGTAATCACAACTTCTACCTCCTCAGCCGCAACTGAATTGGGCGGCGCCTCGAGTGTGAGTGCCGCAGTCCCTGCACTAGCCGACCAGCCGCGGTTGGTGGTGCTTCGGTTGGAACTGCGGCAGGTGCTGTTGGCGGATACTGAATAATAGTACTCCTTCCATACAACGCCTGTGGAATCATCATAGGTTGTATCGGTGATACCAGAGTCAACGAGAGTTAAGTTTGTGTCGTCGCGGTCGTCAGCACGCCAGAGGTCGTAGCTGATGGCTGCTGGAACACTACTCCAGTTAATGCGTGTGGTGCCTGATTCGGTACCATCGGTGGCGACGATTGTTTCGGGTGGTGAAAGGGGTGCACAGCCGATTGTAACACTTGCTGCGCCAAACTGACTTTCGAGTTCGATGAAGTTTCCGTCGAGGACTTTCGAATCACGGGGATAGCTGTTGAGGAATTGCAGGTTGGCGATTCCTTCTTGATTCGCACGGAAACTGAGCGTGGCAACAAGTGCACCATTGGTGGATACATCAAGACTCGATCCGGCGGAGAAGGAGATAATGCCCGGCGATGTCTCAGACGGGTTGGCTGTGAAGGGTTCGCTATCAAATGTTGTTGAATTGATCGTGCCATCGAGAAACTCGAGCAGGGTGTCATCATAGCTCAGAAACAGACCGAGGATGTGGACTGCGTTGCTGTTCCCGTCGAGGCGAAGCTCGACACTGAATTCTTGGTTCTGGTCGATGGTAGTGGATTCGGGAGTAAAATGGAGCCGCGGTTCAAAGCCAGTTTGTTCAATTTCTACCGTGGCGTTGCTGACGTTGAAGGGAATCGAGTTCAAACCTGCATCGGCCAATTCGGTTTCGATGGGGTCTATCAACGCAAAGGTGAGCGGTGCGGTGCCCTGGCTCTCCGCATCGAAGAGGAGTGTCGCGAGGATTGTTTCTTCAGTGAGAGGAGTTGTGGTACCGGCACTGAAGGAGATGCGCTGTGGGTGGGTTTCCTCGGGTTCGGAGGTAAGGGTCGTGTTGTCAAACGCTGTACGATTTGCCGCGCCGGTGCGAAACTTCAGTCGCGAATCGACTTCAAGGAAAACACTGGCGAGGGAAACGGGCTGGCCAGCGGGATCGATGCTAAGTGTAACCGGGACAGTATCCTCAAGACCAACGCTCTGGTTGGAGGGGGTGATAAAGAGTCTTGGAAGAGTTGATTCGCTGGTACTAATGGTAATGTTCGCGGAACTGAATGTTGTTGGAATGGAAGTGAGTTCGCGATCGAGCGCTTCGCTGCGACGGGGATTGGTGGTGAGAAATTCAAGGGAGGTTTCGCCGGAATCGATGGCAGTGAAGTGAAGCGTCGCCACGCGCACATCATTGGTAGAAACTGATGCAGGGGCCGATGCAAATAATGAGATGATACCAGGCTCCATCGCATTGGGTTCCGTAGAGAGAAGCGCATCGGAGTAAGTTGTAGTGTCCAACTCGCCATGGCTGAATTGCAGGAGCGTTGGATCGTAAGCGATGAAGCCGGCGACTTTTTCCGAATTGAGTCCGTTGGCGTTCAGCATTACATCCACACTGAACGCATCATCCGGAGAGACGTTGGTGTTTGCTGGTGAAAGGCGGAGTGCGCAACTGCTCCCCTGCCCAACATAGAGGCGCGCGCCTTGAGCGACCGATGGAAGTTCTTCGAGGAACGCATCGGAAATGGTCGTAGTGCGTGGAGAGGTTGAGAGGAAGGCCAGTGGAACCTCTCCCGGGAAGAGTCCCCGAAAGCGTACGGTGCCAACGCGGATGCCGTTACCTGTAATGCTGGCATTGGAGGC
Organism: bacterium; assembly: GCA_030431385.1. Taxonomy (GTDB): domain Bacteria; phylum Sumerlaeota; class Sumerlaeia; order SLMS01; family SLMS01; genus JAUIJJ01. Next base: position 5,865 of record JAUIJJ010000263.1, read on the forward strand.
AGCGGAGAACGAGACGATACCCGTTTCATTCTCAACGGGATTGCTTGAGAAGAGTCCATTATTAAA
>JAUIJJ010000264.1 GCA_030431385.1 bacterium
CCAGGATTCGAGTGACATCGTGGCGCTCATCGATCGCGAGACGTTCTCTGTCGAGCTGGTCAGCCCGACCCTCTTCCGTCTGCTCGGCTACGACGAATCGGAGGCATTGGGAGCTTCGCCGCTTGCCTGCATGCACCCGAAGGACCGCAAGGTCATCGAACACCAACTCGCATCGACCAAGGATGCGGTTGTCATCGAAGCAACCGATCAGCGCCTCAACGAATCCGACAAGAACCGCATGATCAAAGAGGCACGCGAGCGCATCACGTCGATGCTCCGCGACCGCATCAAGGAATCACGTTCCGACGAGGCGCGCACGGTTCTCGAGCGAGCGGAATCGCTTATGGCGGTCGGCGGTGGAGGCGAAATGGAAGACGAACTTCGCAACCGCACAACCCAACTTCGCGACGCGATCGAATCCGGTGACGACGAAACCATCAACGACATCATTGATGACATGCTCCGTGTCATTACGGAAATCGAATCCGGCTCGTAATCGAGCTCTACATTCAATTCGCAAAGAGCGCCCTTAGCGGGGCGCTCTTTCTTTTTCCCACGAGACGCCGAAATCCTGCGTGAACGGGAACTCCTGATTGATCGCTCGGCTCCGATTCCCACAAGATCATTCCGCTGCTGATTGCAGCTACTCCACTCAATGTTTGGATCATGGCTAAAAAGCAAGAACCCAAAGAACCGGTCGATATCGAAGACAACAACGCCAAGATGGCGATGCGGATGATCCGGCGGGAGATCAAGCGCCTTCTGGATCAATGGGACCCACAGTGCCTGCGCGGTCTTCCCGGATTCGAGAACGAATACAACGAGGTCTGCGGGCCGCTGGGAGTGATGGTTCGCAAGCGCCAGGAGCCCATGGAGATCGCCGCTCATCTGGATAGACTCGTACAGGAAAAGTGGAACCTGCCGCCTTGCCGCGAGAAGTGCCTTCAGATCGCCGAGAAGATTCACCGGACAGGCTGCTTTCTCGACGGTTAAGTGTAGTGCGAAGTTTTTTTGGCCAAACCTGAAAAAAAATTATCCGAGTCTACGTATAATAGACAGCAAGACACTCACAGGAGGTCACAGGAACATGATCAAGAACGTCGCAAAGTTAGCAGGCTTCATCACAGCCGGGGTACTCGCGGTCGGGCTCGGAGGCACCGGCTATGCCGAGAAAGAAATCAGAACTATTCGCATCGGTTCTGATGCCAGCTCGCCCACCGAGAACGTGCGGATTCACAAACTCCAGAACTTCGCCTCAGGCGGCAGCTTTCTCGGAGTTCACCTTGAGGAAATCACGAAGGAGACTTTCGGCGAGTTGGGTTTAAGCGAGGAGCGCGGCGCCCATCTCACGGAAATCGTCGAAGGCAGCCCGGCGGAAGCCGCCGGATTGCAGAAGGGCGACGTCGTGCTTTCTTGGAACGGGACACGTGTCGAAAGCGCGGCGCAGTTGCAGCGCTTCGTCCGTGAGACGCCGATCGGGCGCACCGTCCGACTCGGAGTTTCCCGCGCCGATCAAATGATCGACGTGCCAGTCGAGATTGGCGAACGCAAGCTCGGCAACGGCTTCTCGTTTTTCTCGGGAGACGATGCCAGCGGCAACCTTCTCCTCCACGAGGACGGCGACCTGCACGCATTCGGAGAATTGGCAGAGCTGAAGCTCGACCACCTCGGTGAGCTCAGTGCTGAAGAGCGCTTGCGCCTGGAAGAGTCGCTCTCAATCGCAAAGGGTGCGCTGCGTGACGTCGACGACGACCTCAAAGTGTTCTCGTACTCATTCGATTTCGATTCTGATGTCATGGAAGACGAACTCGCCCAGTCATTGAAACACTTTGAATTGAAGGCGACCGACGGAAATGGCTTCACGTGGTTTGACTCGCAGACCGTCGGGCGCGGAATGGTGGGCGTTCAACTTCAATCGCTCACGGATCAACTCGCCGAGTTTTTCGGCGTCGATGGACAAAGCACCGCTCTCGTCGCATCAGTGGTGAAGGGCTCGCCTGCAGAGGAAGCAGGGCTCAAGGCCGGCGATGTCATCGTTGCGGTTGAAGGCAACAACACCGAAGACGTATCGAAAGCTATCCATGCGATTCGGGAAAATTACGAGAAGGACCAGATCCTGTTCACAATCATCCGCGATCGCCACCCGATGTCTGTAACAGTCGATCTTCCCGAAACAGTCGACGAAGAGAAGTAACAAAACCCACAGCATGAGTGGAAACGCCCGGGAGAGCCTGATGCTCACCCGGGCGTTTCTACATACAATTAATGACTATATCTGGGAAGCGTTTCGCTTCTTCAACTCGCGCGGAATCTGGCGGACTTCCTGCGCGCGATCCTTGGACACCACGAGAACGGCATCATCGGTGACGATCACTATTAGGTTATCCACGCCCACCACACCGACTGCGATCTGGTCAGGCGATTCATTCACTACGATTGAATTTTCAGTGTCGACGAGGACCGGATTGCCTTCAGCGACATTCCCGCTTCCATCGCCAATCCGGGAGCGTTCGAGCGCGTCCCAAGAGCCAACATCATCCCAAGGAAACGTCGCGGGAATCATCAACACCCTTCGGGCGCGCTCCATCAACGCAAAGTCGATTGAGATACTTTCCATCAACTCAAAGGCCGCCGCAGCTGCGGGGCGATCCCCCGCCACTATCGCGGCGGAGACTTTATTCATGACTTCCGCGTGATCAGGCGAAGCTGACTTCAACTCACTTTCGAAAACACTAATCCGCCAAAAGAACATTCCGCTATTCCAGTAGAAGTTCCCGGCTGCCAGGAAATCTGTGGCCTGTTCGTGATTTGGTTTTTCACGGAACCGCTCAACAGGAAGCGCACCCTCAGCGGTGCGTTCATTCCCGAACTCGATGTAGCCATACCCGGTCTCGGCGCGGTCTGGTTTCACACCAATTGTGACCAATGCATCGTGCGATTCAGCAGTGGACATAGCGTGCTCAACACAGTCGCGAAAGCGGTCTGGATCTTGGATCAAGTGGTCAGCGGTAAGAATCGCGAGTGTTACTTCTTCGGAGGGGAAACGTGCCTGAAGTTCCGACGCGACCCAACAAAGGCAACCTGCGGTGTTTCTGCGGCAGGGTTCGGCAAGTACATTCTCTCTGGCGACCATTCCGGCCTCAGCGATGGGATTAGCGAGTACCGCCGAAGTCGAAATGAAAATGTCATCAATGGGAATCAGGGGTTCAATGCGCCTGACCGACTCCTCCAACAATGTCATGTCTGGTGAAGTCAGTTTCAGCAATTGCTTGGGTCTCAGTTGGCGGGAAAGCGGCCAAAACCGTTCTCCTGATCCGCCAGCCATGATCACTGCAACGCGACGTGCTTTACTCATCATTTCCTACTTTCACTTTAATCGGCGCGGAGGTCGGTGCGTCTGACTTTCTGACATACAACACCATCGCTCCCTCCAACATTTGTTTGTAGTTACTATCTGGCATGAATCGCGGCCATTCTTTGATTGGTTCATAGTACTCGGCGAACTGAGGGAGAGCCAGAATCTCTTGATCGGGTTTCCAGGTGCCTACGCGATCCTCAGGTGTCCCCGACATTCCCAAGACTACAAATCGAGGTTCTCGTCCGAGTACATACGCGGCATCGCCCTTCTGATGAAGCCCGCCCGAGAGCTTCGCGATGTGTCCATCGACGAGGCCAAGCATATCAATAAATGGCAACTCACTATAGTACGGCATTGCTCCAGCTTCCGTTGCCGCGAAAAAGTCGCCGGGTTCGGACACGACCCTTAAGTAGTGGCCGATTTCTTTGAGACCATCCACATTAAGGTCTTCGTTCGAAGCGACTGGTTGCCAACGTGCCCAATCTGTCATGGGGTCAAACTTCGCGTCGATGACTCCCGCAATAAGGAGAAAACCCAATACAACCGCGCGAACGAATATCGGCCATTTATCAATCATGAGTGCCGCGACGAGAGCCAGCGGAGCCAACACCGGAACGACAAATCGCGACGCGGGCATCCAGTCGCCACCGGTTCCTAGAACAAACGCGACCTGCCAAAGCACAGCACCAACGCACAAGATCTTCAGTCGGTCGTCATCTGTGAAACCATGCTTCTTAAAGTCACCAAACACGGTATCGGCAAAGGCAACACCCGCAATTGCCACCACAACAATTGAAGGTCCGTAAGCCCACGAAAGGAGGTACCTTCCACCACTCAAGATAGAAGCCATCAATCCGCCTCCAACTTTAGCGTGGACTGTATTCGGTATCAAGTCGCCGAATGTATAGAGACGCCACAGGTTATAGATAGTGAAGACGCCTAAGAATGGAATGATGACTCTTAGGAGCTTTGACCGGTACTCGGATTTTGATCTATCGATAAGCGGTATCACTAGAAGCGCTGCCCACATGACTCCCTCCGGCCTAGTCATCGATAGGAGTGTGAGAGATGTCGCCGCTGCGATGATGGCGCAGCGCGCTCCCTCTCGCCACAGCCAATCGAGCGACATCACAAACACGAGTACTAACAACGCGTAGAACGTCGTTTCCAATCCACCCATCGACCACACGGCCAGCGGCCACTGCGCCGTCAGAACGATTGCTGCGGTCGGAGAATTCCTGATGGAGTGCTTGCTGTCGGATTTCTTCACGCCGAAACACAGAAACGCGAGCATGGCGATTGTGCTCAACAGGCCGAGTAGCCGCGCCCAACTCAATGGATCAATGTTGAGTAAGAGCGCGGGAACTGTCGCGATCACCCAAGTGAAGTTTGAATACCCTTCAAGAAACTCCCCCGGGTTGAACACCCATCCATTTCCCTGTATAACATTAAGTGCATAGCGAAATGTAATGAATGGATCGTCCATGACGACTCGCCGATGCCACCAGGAAAGTCCTAACAGCCACAACACGCTAAAGACCAATACTGAAATCTGAAGCAGTGACAGTTTAAATGATGTCCGGTTGAGCGGCATTCAGGTCGCGCGGCTCCCGGCGTCGGGCCTTTTGCGGAACATCGCCAACCATTCTTTGCCCGCGCGCCGCTCTATCGAGTTTGTGGCTTTCTCGATATAGTTGAACTCAAACAAGTGCGCAAAGTACTTATCGACATCGGCTCTCGATGTGTCAAAGGGCGGTCCGTCCGGTTTGCCGTGATTGTAGAAGAGCGCAAACAACCAGCCCTCTGGCTTGAGAAGTTGATGAATCACGCGCGCGTATTCTGCGCGGCGCTCTGGTTGAATCGCGACAAAGGATGTGTGCTCGATGACGGCATCGAAAGTGCCCATGTACTGTGGGTCTTTGGCTGCTTCGAAGAAGTCCGCACACACGAATGTCGCCTTTGGATCGGTGACGAGTTTCTTCGCACCTTCTATTGCAAGAGGGGCGAAATCGAATCCGACGGTTTCGAATCCATGAGAGACTGCGAGAGCCACTTCGTTTCCCCACCCACACCCGAGGACTGCGATCCTTGCGGGGGGAGTCAGTGGGAAATCCGGTGAAGAAAACAAGCCTTCAAGCGGAGGCGCGGCGCCACCAAGATCCCAGCGCGGCTTCTCGTTGGACTCGTAAATCTCGTTCCAGAACCTTGCCGTCGATAAATCCTGCGGCCTTTTCACCATTTCGTGATAACCCATCTAATTACCTCTCACCAATGATTGCCTGGCTCTGTCGAGATTCACCTGAGCCGACTCAAGCGAAGGGTCGAGGTTTAGCGCTTCCTGAAACATCTTCGCTGCCCGACTAAAGTCCCCCGACTGCGCCAGTACGACACCGAAATCATTATATGTTTGCGGACGTTTGTCTCCGACCTTGATCGCGTTCTCGTATGCTCCAATCGCAAGGGCTGTTTGGCCAGTACGTTGGTAGAGTTGACCAATGCGATTGTATGCAAAGGTGTCGACCGGCCGGACGCGAATCGTTCTCTGAAAATGTGTCATCGCCTCCTCGTCG
>JAUIJJ010000265.1 GCA_030431385.1 bacterium
CGATGGATACGAGCCGGGGCAGTTCGGTGTCGGTGACGTCGGACTCGTCGAGCTCGCCAAGGCCAGTTCGGCGCAGACCGTCTACCTCGCAACTCCGGGTGACTCGGAGCTCTACTCGGCAGGCACCGAGGCCACCGTCGCCGGCTGGGGGAGAACCGGGGAAGGAGCCCCGACATCGGACGTTCTCCTCACCGGCAAGCTGCCGATCCGGAGCAGCGCCGACTGTTCTGCCGCGTACACACAATTCGATGCCACGTTCAACACCTGTGCGGGCTACTCCAGTAGCGAGGCGTCGGCACCCGTGGGGTCCTGCGCAGGTGACAGCGGAGGACCACTCTTCGTGGACACGGGGGACCTGGGAGCGCCCCGCCAAGTCGGCATCGTGTCCTACGGAACCGGTGACTGCACCACACTCACCCGCCCAGGTGTGTACATGCGCGTGTCCGCCTTCTACGACGGCCTCGATGATGTCATCGACGGTGGCCTTCCCATCCCGCCACCGGCGCTTCCCGTGGAGCGGTGGGACGGTGCCGACCGGTACGCCACCAGCGTGCGGATCAGCCAGGAAGCGTTCCCGGCCGGTGCCGATGTGGTGTTCCTGGCGACGGGGCAGACGTTCCCGGATGCGCTCGCTGCCGGCCCGGCCGCGGCGACGCTCGACGCGCCGATCCTGCTCACCGCATCGAACCGATTGCCGTCGGCCGTCAGGAACGAGTTGCAGCGGCTGGATCCGGACGTCGTCTACCTGCTCGGCGGACCGGCTGCGATCACTGCCGACGTCGAGTCCGAGGTCGACGCAGCACTCGGGGCTGACATCCAGCGGATCTCCGGGAGCAACCGGTACGCGACCGCAGCCGCGGTGACCGAACTCACCTTCCCGAGCGCCGAGGTCGTGTACGTCGCTGTCGGCACGGGTTTCGCCGATGCACTGTCGGCGGGGGCACCGGGCGGCATCCTCGCACGACCGGTGTTGCTCACCGCCAACAACCAGGTGCCCGCAGCGACTCGCAGCCAGATCGCCAGACTTGCGAACCCCGACGTCATCGTCCTGGGAGGCACTGCCGTGGTGAGCAGTGCGGTGGTCGCCGAACTCGACTCGCACATGCCCCGCCCGGGGAGGGAGTATCTGCTCAATAGCAGACCCGATGCGACCGTCGAGTGGATGTCAACGGGGCAGGAATCCGAAACTGTCGCACATGTGTATCACGTGGAGTTTCCGGCGTTCCTAATGTTGAACGACCGCTATCTGCTGCCGCTTCCGTCGATTGCTGGCCCTGTTGCAGAAACCAAGTGGTCGGCCGTATGGCCGTCGGCGACACCCTATCGCGTGTCCTCGTTCCACCGAAACTTCTTTAACATGTTCCGGCAGCGGGGGGCCTACAATCCCTACGGCGAGTTGGAGTCCGCTTGGGATGATCGCGTGTGGCTTTCGCCGATCCTCTTGCAGTTTCGGACGGTGAATCATCTGCCTCGCGATGTTCATACGAAAGAGTTTCAGGTACTCCTCGGCGCACTGTTCCAGTTTTCTAAACGGAATTTCGGCTTGTCCAATGGAGTCGACCGAGAAGCGAGAATGCTGTACGGATGGCTTTGGAACTTCTACTCGTCGCACAACAACGATCAGCTGGAGCGATATGAGGTGAGCCTCCTCGCGGGAATCGGATGGGCGAGCACGCGGGGAAGCGATGGAGAATCCGTTCACGGGCCCCTGTGGTCATTTATTGGCTGGTCGTCGAGGCCAGGCGTGGTCTTCGCGCCGAGGGTATTCTGGCGCAACCTGTGGTAGCGTTGGACCGTCGGCTTGACAAGGGCCCGGTGACGAGGCGACAGTTTTCTTTCGAACAACACATCCGAGTTCGATTCGACTCCTCTTTATCCTAAACTCATTTCTATCGGAGAAGTATCACCATGCGAATCAAGGAAAACCCCGGCGGCGCCCGGTATGGGAAAACGCTGTCCGGCGGCCACTATATCAACGGCAAGTGGATGGGCGAAGACGCCTCCGAAAAATTTCAGTCTCTGAACCCGTCAAATCTCGACGACGTTGTCGGCGAGTTTCCGATTGGTGGTGCGAACGAAGTCGACGCGGCGTGCAAGGCTGCCCGCGACGCGTTCATGAAGTGGAAAAACGTCCCCGCTCCTGTCCGCGGCGAAGTCATCTCGAAGGTCGGCGCCGTTCTGCGCGAGCAGAAGGAAATGATTTCCCGCCTGATTACTCGTGAGATCGGCAAGCCCCTGCGCGAAGCGCGTGGCGAAGTTCAGGAAGCGATCGACACAGCGGCCTTCTTCCAGAGCGAAGGGCGTCGCCTCTACGGCCAGACCGTTCCCAGCGAATTGCGCAACAAGCAGCTTGAGACCTTTCGTCGCCCGCTCGGCGTTTGCGCGATGATCACGGCGGGGAACTTTCCCTGCGCCGTACCTGCTTGGAAGATCATCCCCGCGCTCCTTTGCGGTAACACTGTGGTTTGGAAGCCGAGCGAAGACGCGCCGGCTACCGCCTACGCTTTCCTCAACGCGTTCCGTCAGGCGGGCCTCATGGACGGCGTGATCAATGTCGTCTACGGTCACGGCCCGACCACTGGCCAAGCAGTCGTCGACGCCATCGACCGAGGACTCATCAACAAGGTGAGCTTCACTGGCAGCAGCCAAATCGGTATGAAGATCGGTGAGGTCTGTGGACGTAACTTGCAGGTTCCGTCGCTCGAGCTTGGCGGCAAGAACCCGATGATTGTCATGGACGACGCGGACTTGGGCTTGGCGGTCACCGGCGCGATTTGGTCGGCCTACGGGACTGGCGGCCAGCGCTGCACATCTCTCGGTAACCTGATCATTCACGAAAAAGTCGCCGATGAGTTCGTCGAAAGATTCCAGCAGGAAGCAGCCAAGCTGGTGATCGGCGACCCCTCTTTCAATGAAGACATTACCTACGGCCCGATGATCGCCGAGCGTTTCATGGAGCGCTACCTCCAGCATCATGACATGGCTGCTGGCACGGGCGCGAAGTGCCTGCTCAAGGGCGAGCGCATTACCGCCGACAACGCACCCGCGGGCTTTTGCGGCAACGCCGAGCGCGGCCTCTTTGTCACGCCGTCGCTCTACGATGGAGTTTCCATCGGCGACGATCTGGCCCAAACCGAGGTTTTCGGCCCGACTGTGAACGTCATTCGCGTCGCTTCCTTTGATGAAGCGATGGCCGCCGCAAACGGTACAAAGTACGGGCTGTCCTCGGCTATCTACACCGACAACCCGCAGCTTCGCCTGCGCTTCAAGAACGAGATCACGGCGGGCATGAGCTCGATCAACAACTCGACCACCGGCGCCGAAGCGCACCTTCCCTTCGGTGGCAACGGCTGGTCGGGCAACGGCACCCGCGAGAGCGGCATCTGGGTGATCGACGCCTATACCAAGTGGCACTGCATCAACATCGACGACTCTGGCGGCTTGCAGCTCGCGCAGATGGACGTCGAAGAAGTCGACACCGGCGCGGCGGACAGCCTTGCCGATCTCGTGACTTCCGGATAACGCTCGACCAACAACAAGCAATTCGAAACGCCCCCGCAGACTCGATCTGGCGGGGGCGTTTCACTATCCTTTTGTAAGCGCACATTTACTTAAAGAACAGCAGGCCAATGTAGGCAAGATAGGCGACGAGAAGAAGAGCTCCCTCGCGGCGAGCCACCCTTAACCCGGTGATCATAATCGGTATGCAAAGGACCTGAACAACGATCATCGCAGGTACATCGAAATCAGCGATACCTTCGGGAACGGCGATGGGACGAACCAAGGACACGACTCCAAAGATCCCGAGCACATTGAAGATGTTGCTGCCGACGATGTTGCCGAGGGCGATGTCGCCTTCGCCCCGCCGGGCGGCGACGACACATGTCGCCAACTCGGGTAGGGATGTCCCGAAGGCCACCACGGTAAGCGCAATGACTCGCTCGGAAATGCCGATGAATTCGGCGAAGGTTCGCGCACCGCGAACGAAGAGCTCTCCCCCGGCGACCAATAACACCAAGCCCACTATCATCAGCGCCCATTGCTTCGCGACAGAAAGGTCCGCTGAGCCGATCTCGCTCTCCAGCTCCTTCTCGATCACCGAATCCGACTCTCTCTGGCTCCGACGGAAGGAAAGGAACAAGTATCCGAAGAGGCCAGCGAGCAGGAGGGCTCCCTCGACGCGGCCGATCACACCGTCGCTCAGGACGAGCCATGCGATTGGCCCCACGGCGACCATGAGAGGCATTTCGAATTTCAGGAAGTTTGATTTGCAAGCCAGCGGCATGATGAGCGCCGTCACGCCGAGGATCAGACCTATGTTGCAGAGATTGCTGCCGATGACGTTACCTGCGGCGATGGTAGAACCGCCGATCAGCGAGGTAACCAACTCGGGCATGGAAGTCCCAAAGGCGACGATCGTGAGTCCGATGACGAGGGAGCTGACACCCATCCGTTGCGCGAAAGAAGAGGCTCCGCGCACGAGCCATTCCGCGCCGTAATTGAGCAGCACGCCACCCAGCCCAAGAAACGCGAGGGCGATGATCAGGCTCATTGGGAGTCCTTCGGTCGATCGTCAGGGAGCGGGGTCGGCGCGTCTCCAGTCGTTGAGAAAAGCTCCTCGGTGATGGGAGCGTTCATCTCCATTCGGCCGAACGTCAGCGTTGTGAAGTCGCCAGATGGTTCATTGATCGTAACGCTCTTGAGCCGACTCTCCGACTCGTCGAGCACAAGCTCGATGCTCGAGATCATGCGCTTGAATTCGTCGCTGTGTGGTTTCAGCGTGATGGTTGTCTGCTCGCCGCGGACTACGGAAAGCTCGTAGGCGTCGCGTTGCGCGCACAGTCTCCCGCGCATCCAGTCGGCGATTTGATCGGTGATCCGTAGCACCAAGTCTGCCGTGGCGATGTTCAGTTTTCGCCACTCCTCGCCGATCAATTCGTATTTAGCGACCTGACCCTTCTTCGCGATGAGGACGGAGCGGAAAGGATCAGTCATTTCGAGGCGAACGAAATCCGGCGCGAGGTAGACGTACTCGCCCTTGGAAGTTACTTCGTCATCGAAAATGGCTAATCGCTTGGTTTGCACGAAGGGAGCACGCAGCGACCTTAGATCGCTCAATTCCGACTCGAGGTTCGCGCAAACCTCTTCGATCTCTGCGGCGGTGAGCGCCCGGTCGGATGCGCCAGCATGCAACGCTATCGAGAGGAGCACTGCTGTGAGGAGAAAGCGAATCATTCGGGGGTCCTGTAAGGTTGCTCGCCGACGAGGTGGTCGAGGCGCTCGATCGAATATCCCTGCGCCCTAAGCAATGGCACGAGTTGCCCAACGGCTTCGAGGAGATTTTCCGCTACTACGTCGCAATCGTGCAGTACAATGATCGTCCCTGGGCGGACCTTCTTCATGATGCGGCCGACAATTTTCGCCGCTGGTCGACGCCGGTCGAGCCCTCGAAATTCCCAGGCGATGTAGATCAGGCCGAGCCGCCGCAGGGCGACTTCGAAGCCTGGATTCGTCAGCCCCATGGGACTGCGAAAGAAGCGCGGCTGGCGGCGCGTGACGCGGTGGATCGCCCTCTGGCACTTGAGCAGTTCCCTGCGAAGTCGACCGTGGCAGAGGAAGTTTGTGGTGTCGGCATGGAAGTAAGTATGGTTGGCGACGACGTGACCTTCGTCGATGATGCGCTTCGCGATTGCCGGATGGGCAGTCACGTTTTTGCCGATACAGAAGAAGGCCGCCGAAACGCCGAGGCGCTTCAACTCGTCCAGTAGCAACGGCGTCACGGCGGGGTCAGGCCCATCGTCGAAGGTAAGCGCCACGGCCTTCTTGTCTCGCGGCCCGTGTTTGATGTTACGGCAGAAAAAACGATACTGAGGACAGACAATGCCCAACAAGAACTCAAAGCCGCC
>JAUIJJ010000002.1 GCA_030431385.1 bacterium
ACTCTTCGGTGAAGACGTCGCCTACAAGGGCGGGGTTTACAATGTCACTGGTGGCCTGCAGAAGACATTCGGCGAAGGCCGCGTTTGGGATTCCCTCCTGGATGAAACAATGATCCTCGGAATGGCTGGTGGAGCCGCGCATCTCGGGATGCTACCAATGCCAGAGATTCAGTACCTCGCCTATTACCACAACGCCGAAGATCAGATTCGCGGCGAGGCGTGTTCACTTCAGTTTTTCTCCAAAGCGCAATTCGCGTGTCCGATGATGGTGAGAATTCAAGGCTGGGGTTACCAAAAGGGGTTCGGCGGCCATTTCCATAACGACAACTCCATTGCCGCGCTGCGGGACGTTCCCGGACTGATCATCGCAACCGCCTCGCGCGGCGACGATGCGGTCAAGATCATGCGAACACTAATGGCGCTGGGAAAAGTCAGCGGCCGCGTTTCCATCATCATCGATCCGATTGCTCTCTATATGACAAAAGACCTCCACGAAGCGAAAGACGGGCTTTGGAACTTCGACTACCCACCAACTAATGAATCAATTCCTCTCGGCGAGGGTTGCATTTACCACGAGGACGCCAAAGACCTCACGATTGTCAGCTTCGCTAATGGGTTATATATGTCTCTGCGAGCCGCAAAGATTCTGAAGGAGCAGCACGGGATTAACGCACGGGTCGTCGACCTGCGCTGGCTCAATCCGCTCAATGAAGAATTCATCGCGGAACAGGCATCCGCAACGGGGCGTGTTTTGGTGGTTGATGAAAGTAGAAAGACCGGTGGGCTTGGTGAGGCGATTATGGCAATCGTCTACGAACGCACGGAAAACGTGAACGCGAAGCGAATCAATGCCATCGACACCTACGTCCCGCTAGGCCCCGCAGCCAACCTCGTCCAACCAACAGAAGAAGATGTTATTGATGCAGCGGTTCAACTGATGAAGTAGTTATTTTAGCCACAGATGAACGAGGATGAACACAGATTTATAGCACCAAAGGGGAATTCCACTTTTTGGCAGAGTAGATGAATCAAAGGTTGCCGGGAAACCATACATAACACCAGGTGATTCACGCAGAGCCATCTGGTAGGTCTTGAACACAAAACGAAATAAATCCCTCGAAAAGTCCCGGCAGGGACTCAACAATCATAGCCCCGGAATTTGTTCCGGGGTGGGCAACGACCGGACAACCGAACCCCGGGAGAGGTGCAACTTACCTTATCCCCCAGTCCCCTAAGTCCAACCGACCCGCAAGCTCGTGTTTGTTCCGCGTATCTCCGCTGGCGCAGGGGCGACTAGCGGGTGCACATGACTCCTCAATGAAGATCGGTTGACGGCGATTGCCGCGATGAGTCACATGGTGAGCTGTACATGGGATGACGACACGCGAACGGCGAGCCATGGAATGTAGCTCCCTGACATTGAGTGTGTTGACTACAACTGGGATATTGAGGAGCACCAGATGAGACCACTGAACTATCCCCTCGCTTTCGACACGCCACGTTCGATAGTATTTTCCCGTTCGACAGAATTGAAGCGAGGCACTCACTACATGACTTTTCGACCGAGGGAATCATAGCTGGGAGTTTGAATGATGTCACTTTCTACTCTCGAGAATAGAATAGTCCCATTCGCACTGGGATTAGTAGCTGTGGTTTTCTGTATTCTCTTTGTCCCTATTCTCTTCAACACGAAAGAGCGTCGTTTGGCACTTGATAACTCTATAGTTCAGGATTGGGGCATTCAAATGCATGGCCTTGATGTTATTGATTCCAGATACTTTTCAGCTGGGGGAGTTGACAATAGTAACAGTCTATACATAGCGTTTGTGTTTGAATGCGACGCCGCATCATATACCAAGTTCGTCGATTTCAACGGATTGCTTCCCATACAAAATCCCCGAGAGTATGTGAAGTTGTCTCTAAGCTCCGATTTGTTTGAAAGCGGAATGCAGGTAGACGAATCGTTGATGGTGAGAAACGGAACTAGAGTTTTTGTCTCGAAGGATTTTCAGAAGCGCCGTGCATACATGGAGACACACCGGTAGCCGAGCGATCCGTGCAGCCGCCTGTGATTCCGACATACAAGGAGGTTTTGGTTCCATGAGTTCACACAGAAGAAAAGTGGCGTTTGTACTGGCGCTATCCTTCCTGCTGTTCCTGTATACAGTTGTGATGCTCTCGAAGAGCAATGATGTACAGTCGATGCAGGTGAATCCCGAAGTGATAGCCGGTTATGCACACGATCTCGGATTTTCATGCCGTTATTATTTTATCACTGAGGATATGTTGCCCAAGGCATATTCGAACCTCACTACTCCATTCAACTATGTAGGGGGGGCCCCCCACCACGTACTCAAAAGGTTCAATAGACTTGATTTCGAGTATGTATTTAGAGAAAACGGTGTGTTCTTCGTATATGGAGGAAAGAATGGTGAACTAGAGACGGATTTGAGCGTTGGCGACTCATTCTCTCCAAAGGGAGACGATCTAGTGTATACAATCTGTACTATCGAGGAGCTCGAAAGAATTTATCATTAGCAGTTCAAGACTATCTTTCTGACCTTCCCCCATTCATCCTAACTCCTTGCTTGCAACTGGCCCCCTCCCCAAAACGGCTCCACGTTCGATGAGAGTTTTCGTACACATTCTCTGACCTGAAGGAGGTCAGATAGATGAGACGGCGGAGAGGACTCAACATTCGTGGCTCCGGAATTTACTCCGGGGCGCGCATACGTCGGTGCGTTACTCTGCCGAGGCTTGGATGCTTTTGATCTCTTCTTCCAGATCGATGAGCGCTTTTTTGATGTCCAGATCGCTCGACTGGAGAATCGATTCGACGGTTCGACTCACGTTGCTGCGGACTGATTCCCAATACAGTACCCGCGGCTCGAAGGTTGCATGGGGAAGGGTTGCGATGGCGTTGGCGAAGCTGATGTCGCGTTCGAGGTGCTCACTCAATAGTGGCACATCGAGGGCGCTCTGGCGCACGGGCATGTAACCTGTCGCCTGCGCCCATTGAGCGGTGATCTCCGGGCTTGTTAGAAACTTCAAAAACTCCCATGCGCCCTGCTGAACTTCCTCGGGTTGGTTGTTGTATATTGCGATATTTGTTCCCTGCATCAACGTGTGACCTTCAGTTGATTCGTTGCGGCTAGGAATCTCGTAGGCGCGCCAGATGAACTTATTACCAACTGCGCGGTCGTTGTAGGTAAATGATGCGGTCGAGCCAATATACATACCAATGCGCTCGGAGCCGAACACGCTGTTAAGGTATGCGGTTTCTACATAGCCTACTCGGGCGCCCCCCTCGTTTGTGCCACCAACGAGGTCGCGTAGAAACTCCATCGCCTCGATCGAAAGAGGTGATGTTAGCAGCGCTTCAGACGTTTCCTCGTTCATCAATTGCGAGCCCGCTGACATCAATTGAACTGTAAAGTCCTCGATATAGGGGCGTGTGGCGAACCCGTAACGCTCTGGCTTGTCCGCGCCTTCAGGAAGGACCGTCATTTCCTCGGCGAGCTGCATGAACTCGTCCCAGGTGTGCGGCGGCTCGTCCCAGCCAAGCTCCTCCATCAACGTTTGATTCACATAGAGTACATATACTGATTTGTTGAAGGGCAGCGTCACGATCTCGCTCTGCCCCGTCTTCAGATTCTTCATGGAGTTTTCGGCGATCATCACCGGCCAATAATCAGGGAGAACTTTGGCGAACTCGGGATCGTTGTCGATGAAGTCCTGAACGGGCGTCAGGAAGTCGTAGCGGTAAAAGCGCGTCGACCACCCAGGATACGCCTGTGAGGCAGCCGGGTTCCGTTTCGCATAGAGCGACGCGATGAGCTTTTGGCTGAGGGAGTTGTAGTTCCCTTGGTAGATCCCCTCGACTCGATAGGTGTCCTGACTGTGGTTGAACTGATCGATGATATCCATCAGCTCCTCGCCCTGGCTCTTGCCCATGGCGTGCCAAAACTCGACGACGATCCTGCCGTCGGCGGTCTTGCCGGGCTCCGCGTTGCCTTGGGTGCAGGCGGATATCAGTGCGACACCGAGCAGCAAAAGAGTGGCGATGGCCGCGATGAGATAGCGTTGACGAAGCATGGGGAGGACCTCCCGGGCGGTATGCGGGAAGGCTACGAAAGCTCTCCCCGCCGCGCAAGTGGCGTTGTATCACCAAGCCCAAAACATGAAATCGAGGCCACCTGTTGACCATCCTCCGGGGGAAGGGGTCTCTTTTTCCTCCAACCGAATTGTGGTCGGTGACACTTACTTATCGAAGGTCCGGCGGGAGAACCTGCCGGGGAACTTGCGGAAACGATGGCGAACACCTGTGAAGAGTAGCGAGCCAACGACCTTGTACGAGCGCTCCCTCGAGGGCGACACCGAGGCATTCTGGGAGTTGATCAGGCCCAGCGAACGGCTGATTTTTGCCGCCGCGCTGGGTGTGATGAAGGACCAGGAACGCGCCCAAGACGTCGTTCACGACGTTTATGTGCGTGCCTTCACGACGCTGGGAAACCTGCGATCGCCGAGCAAGCTGAGCTGGTGGCTCTACTCCATGGGCAGAAACGTCGCCCATGAACACCTGCGCAAGCAGGGGCGCCAGGAGAAGCTCGCCACCGATCCCCGCTCCCGACCAGAAGTCATTTCCGTTCCTGAGATGATGATCCACGAGGAAGAGCTGATCATGTTGAGCGAGGCGATGGCGGACATGCCAGAGGCACACCGCGAGGTTCTCACGCTCAAGTACATGAACGGATTTTCCTGCAAGGAAATCGCCCAAACGCTGGAAATCGGTGTGGAAGCGGCAAAATCAAGGCTTTTCGAAGCGCGCAAGTTACTGCGCAAACGTATGAAGGCCGCCGGGAAACCGGCCGCCAATGCTCCCGTGGCAAGCCGCGGTGTACAGAAAACGGGCGGCAACTAGCCGCCAGGGGTGCTTCACATGAGCATCGAACAGATGGAAGAAAAGATTCTCGACTACCTCGAGGGCGACCTCGCTCACGAGGAAGAACAGGCTCTCCTCGCCGAGATCGAGGCGAACGCGGAGTATGGTGCCCTGCTGGAAGAGTACCGCCAGCAAGACCGCCAGCTCGAAACGTGGTTCCGCGCCTCGCTTGGTGAGATGGAGAAAAAGGCGCGCCGACCAGACCTGAGTGGTCTCCCCGGCGTGATCATGCCTGTCCGCCGGTCGCGCACTGAACGGCGGAAGATGGCGTGGACGCTGAGCGCTGTCGCTGCCGTCCTCCTCGTCGTCGTCACGACGATCCCCTTCGTCCTGAACAAAGACAAGGGCCAGCAGCTTGGCGCCGTGCTCTCATTCGAGGGCCGCCCGCAGACGCTGGTGGAAGGTCACGTCGTCGACCTCTCCAACGACTTTACATTTCAGAAAGCTGTCAACCGGCTGAAGACTCCTGCGGACAGCTGGATTTCCGTCGCGCTGCCTGATGATGGTAGCCGATTCGAGATGAACGCAAACTCCTCGGTCACGCTGAAGCCACAGAGCGCGCTGCCGGATCTGGAGCTGGATCGCGGCGAGGTGCTCGTGAGCGCCAAGTCCGGCAATGTCAAGGTTGTAACCCCACAGATCGAAGTCGCCGGCTCCGATTCTGTCTTTAGCGTCGTGCGCGGCTTGCGCGGCTCTGAGGTCGGTGTCCTTTCCGGCTCGGTGGAGCTGCTCCACGAGGGCACGCGTCGGCAACTTGCGGCTGGCGAGACCTTCAGCAGCCTCGGCTCGCGCCCGGAACCGATCATTCGCCGCGTGGCCTGGAGCCCCAATCGGGACCAGTGGATCGCCGCCATTCCCCAGCAGCTCACGCCGACGAACACGTCTGCGACGGATACCGCGACGCCGGCGGGTGCGCCTGTTCCCGTGAAGATTATCCCCGCTGAAGTGACCGCATCCGAAGCAGTCTCGCAGCCGACCGTGATCTCGAACTTCAGCAAGGACGTCGCGTTCGGCACGAAGCTGCTCCCTGCGGATGTTTTCTCGGTCGTAGAGATTCGCAGCATCGAGGAACTTCTCGCGCCGCTTGGAGCCAGCAACTTTGCGGAGCTCGTCACCCGTGAGAACATTCATAAGGTGATGGAGTCGGTGATCCAATCGGCGGACGTGCCCAAGGAGCAGATCGAGACTGTGGCGTGGCGGATCGAAAACGTTCTCCTCTCGCCAGATATCCGAACTTTGCTCGAATCGCTCAACGCTTCGTTCTCCTTCGGCATCACCGAGCACGGCCCGGTCATGGTCGCAGACCTCGGGCAGCGCGCGCCGGACGTCGCAGAGATCGTTAACTACCGCCTGCAGCCGATTCTGACCGCTTTCCTCGACGAGGACATGCGCCCCTGGGTCGCCGTCGAAAACGGCTTCCTGCTGCTTGCCAGAGGCCGCAGCGATTTTGAGGAGATGTCCTCTGCGGCGAAGAGCGCCAGAGCTGGTGGCTTTGGCAAGTCCGAGTTCCTCGGTGAAATCCGAGACTCCATCGCAGGCAGCCCGTTCTATGTCGTCCTCAATATCGAGAAAATGCGAGACACGTTGACGGAGAAGGTCGCCGGCGAACGCGGTCGCGCAGAAGTCAACACGGGCCTCAAGCGCCTCGGCCTGGCCAACATGAAGGGGCTCGTCGCATCGACTGGTCTGGGGGATCAGGCCAGCAACCAGGCGCTGCGCCTTTTCTTCGAGGACGAGCGCGAGGGGCTCATGAGTTGGATCGCCGAGCCGGGGCCGCTGGCCTCCCTCGACCTCTTCTCACCCGACGCGCACCTCGTGACGGCAATGAAAGTCCGCCGCCCGGCGGAGGTGCTTCAAGAAGTCCTCGGTTGGATCAACTCCAGCAGCAGCAAGGTCGCCGTTCCCCATACCGCACGGCAGATCGACCTGTTCCGGAACCTCAGCAAGACGCTCGGAAACGAAATCGCGGTCGGGCTTGAGAACCCGCTCCTTCCGATCCCTAATGTGAAAGTGGCGATTGAAGTTCTGGACCCCGACGGCTTCCACGACGGAATGCTGGCGCTGCTCGACGAGATCTGGCTGTCCGGCTCCCCGGCGGCGAGAGTGACCGCCGACACCGAAGAATATCGCGGCCACCTGATCGTCGATTTCCAGTACCCCGGCGTCCCGTTTGGGCTGAGCTACGCCATCGTGAACGACTTCGTGGTGATCGGGCCGGGTAGGGCCTTCGTCAAGAATACGATCGATATCGCGATCGGTGGCCGATCGCTTTCGACGCAGCACGCGTTTCAAGAAAGCCTGCCCGCGAGGAGCGGCTCCCACGTTTCCTGGCTGACGTACCTCTCCGTCGACCAGGACGTGGCTCAGGCCATCGAAACCCTCAACAGCATGCTTCCGTCGGAAACGCCGATGAACTTCACGCAGCTCAAAAACATGGGCGGAGGGAAGGCGACGGTCGCCTATGCCATTGCCCACGAGAAAACCATCGACTTCTTTGTTGAGGGCGTTCGGGTTGGTGACTTCGAAATGACCACCGCGATTCCGGTGGTGGCCAATTGGCTGCAACAGAAGCCCGGCGCTTTCCAGTAAGTAGCAAAAAAACATCGGCCGGGCTTGAATTCGTTGGCCCGGCCGCTGTACTACTCCCAAAATCCTGAGACGAAAGTACGGGAAATGTTTATCGAACTCGACAAGCTGACCGTGAATTACGGCAAGCGACGGGTGCTCAACCAGATGGACGCGCAGATCGCGGGGCGCTCGGTCGGGTTGCTAGGTCCGAACGGGGCTGGCAAGTCAACGCTGATCAAGACCCTGCTCGGCTTCATCAAACCCGTCGGCGGGACCGCGCGGGTCCTCGGTCACGATGTCCGGTCCGAGGCAATGCGCATCCGACAGATCATCGGCTACATGCCGGAGCACGCGAGCTACATCGCCGGCTTGAGCGCAGTGCGGCTGCTGAGGTATCTCGGCGAGTTGGCCGGTCTCGATTCCACCGCCGCAATGGAGCGCGCCCACGAGGTGCTCTTCTACGTCGGCATGGGCGAGCTGCGCTACCGCCCCGTCGAAACGCTTTCACTCGGTAATCAGCAGCGCGTCAAACTCGCTCAGGCGCTCGTTCACGGCCCCAAGATTCTCATCCTCGACGAGCCAACCAACGCCCTCGACCCCGACGGGCGAAACGAGATGCTGCAACTCGTGCGCGACATTGGCCGAATCTCCGGCAGCCACGTCATCATGTGTTCGCACATTCTTCACGACGTGGAGTTCTGCTGCGAATCCGTGGCAGTCATTAACAAGGGACGCATCGTTCTAACCGGCGAGATCGCAGAGCTGCGCCGCGAGGACTTGCGCGTTTACGACCTCGAGATCATCGGAAACTCCGAGCGCTTTCTCGGGGCGGTCGCCTCTATGGGCTGGACCTGCAACGCGAACGATCGCGGAGGAATCCGCATCGAGATGCCAGAAGACGGCGACACGCGATCTATCTTCAAACTCGCTCGTGAGTTGAACGTACAGCTTCGCCACCTTCACTATAAGAAGGATTCGCTAGAGGACATCTTCGTGAATGCGTTGGCGGAGTCGGAAAGGACGGCCCCCTATGCCGGTGCATGAGATACGCTACCGCGCCTATGAGGGGCAGCTGACCCCGGGGCCACTGCGCCTGCTCTCCATTCCCAAGTATTCACTGATGTCGATCTTTAACAAGTGGATCGCGACTTCTGTGTTCGGAGTCGGCGTCATCACAATGCTGATCCTCAGCGCCTATCTGTTCCTTTCTAACAGCGCGTACCTGGCGACCTTCCCGATGGTGAGCGGGCTCGTCGAGAACTTGCCAGAGCTGAAGCCGCGCGCGCTATTCGAGCACTTCTACCGGGTTCAGTACTTTATATGTTTGATTCCACTGCTACTCGCCGCGCCGAAGCTCATCAGCCGCGAATTGCAACACAACGGCTTGCCGCTCTTGTTTAGCAGGCCGCTCTCCCGCACCGGATACATCATCGGAAAACTGGCGACGCTCGCCGTGTTTATCAGCTTCCTCACGTGGGTGCAGGCGATCGTACTCTTTATAGTGATGATTGCGTTCTATCCCGGCGACCACGAATTCATTCAGAACTTCTTCAGCGATTCACTACCAATGCTGGTGGGGGTTCTGTTCGTCGGCGGAATGATTACAACAGTGCTCTCGCTCATCGGTTTGATGGCGTCGGCTTTCTCGAAGAACTTTCGTTTCTGTGCGCTGATCCTGTTGGTATTGATTGTCGGTTCCGAGGCATTCTCGGGCCTGCTCGCATTGATGCTGAAACACGATCATTTATGGTTCGGTGTAAACACACTCTTTTGGCAGCTTGCGGTACTTGTCTTTGGTACCGACGAGACAGGAATCCCTGTTCCAACAATCATTTTCGGTATGACCATGTGGACTTTAATCCCAATCGCATTCCTCTACTGGCGACTCAAGCCGGTGGAAGTCTTCAAGGAGTGACCTGACAAGTGGAAGCCACTCCCCTAATTGAACTGCGCGAAGTTTCCCGCTGGTACGGCGAGGTCATTGGCGTAAATCGTATCACGGCCACACTTCGCCCCGGCATCACCGGACTTCTCGGCCCCAATGGCGCCGGCAAGTCGACAATGATGAATCTCATCACGGGAATGATCAGCGCGAGCGATGGCGAGATTCTCGCCTTTGGCGAACCCGCCTGGTCGAATCCGCGCATCATGACGCGGCTCGGCTATTGCACGCAGGCCGACGCGTTCTACGAGAAAATGACGGGTTTGGAGTTCATCGAGTCGCTACTGATGCTGCGAGGTTGGATGCGTTCGAAGGCGAACTCCGCCGCGCGTCACGCGCTTCAGCAACTCGGTATGGCACCCAACATGAACCGGCGGATTCAAAGTTATTCAAAGGGCATGCGCCAGCGCACAAAGGTCGCCCTCGCCATTTCTCACAACCCGGAGATTCTTGTACTCGATGAACCACTGAACGGGCTCGATGCAGTAGGTCGACATGAGATGATCGAGCTCATTCGCCAGTGGGGTAAAGAAAGTCGGAACGTTATCATTAGTAGTCACGTCCTCCATGAGATTGAGGAGATGACGAATAACATCCTGATGATGCGCGGCGGTTATCTTCTCGCCGAAGGCGACGTCAAAGAGGTTCGCGAGAATCTGCGCGAGCATCCACATCAGGTACTCATCCGCTGCACGGATCCCCGAGGGGCAGCACTCTTTTTTATGGAACGCGAAACGACTATCAGCGCGAAAGTTGAGGAACTCGACAATGCCGTCATCATCGAAACCAGGGACGTCGGACTATTCTATTCAGACCTCAACTCCCTGGTTCTCGACCGTGGAATCGACGTCACATTCGTCACCGTCGCCGACGAAAACATCACCTCCATATTCGACTACCTCAGCGGAGGCGCCGGTGGAAAAAACTGACGCGAGCCTCCTCTTACGCCAATTCATCGCCATGACCCGGCTTTCGGTAAAGCGATACCTGCGCTCGCGTTTCTTTTGGGCTGCGCTGGTACTTGGTATCCTTCCGGTCCTGATCGCTGGCGTGATTGCATTCACGACAATCACCGCGTCCGGCTTTGCCTTCACAACACCTCTCACGGTTCCCGGTGCAACGGTGGACGTACAGGAAATGACCCAAGGGTTCATGTTTCTCGTTCAATACGGATACCTGAATTTCTGCGTCTTCTTTTTGGCGGTCTTTTTTGGAAACTCCGCGCTTCGTGAAGAAAGCGACGAGCAAACACTTCACTACCTATTCTTGCAACCAATCCCCCGCTGGCTCATCGTTGCAGGAAAGTATGCCGGATTTCTGTTACTCGCTGTACACATCTTCCTCGGATCGCTACTCCTCTCACAGTTACTATTGCTACTCCCATTCGGGCCAAAGGGTATGTGGGAGGCGCTCGTTACGAACGGCCGAGTAGTGCACCTCATTCAGGAAGGCATGGTGGTCTCTCTGGCAATTGCAGTCTGGGCAGCGTTTTTCCTCGCAGTCAGCAGTGTCTTTAGAAACATGCTCTACGCATTGTTTATCTACGGGTGGGAAACGACTTCGAACTTCCTTCCGGAGACTCTTCGCAATTTTTCGCTGAGTTATTACTTCAAGTTCATGCTTCCAGAGCGCTCACTTATCAAAGAGAACGGCGCGCTCGGCTTTATGGTTGAAGGGCCCGGCGGGATACAGACGTTCATCGTGCTCACGCTCGTTGTTTGCCTGGGGCTGACATTTGCAGGGTGGATGACCAGTACTCGGGAATGCACCTATACTGACGCTTAGTGCCACGAACTACATCGCAGCCTTCGTCATTTCCCAGATACCTTTCCAGGTGTACTCCACAGCCTTGCCGTGGAAGCACCCGTGAATGCAGAAACACTTGCTGATTTGCTTACGACGCTCGTTGGCTTCTTCGCCATGCCAGAGGTCATCGAAGTTGAAATCGAATTTTTCGAGATTGGCAAAGGGAAGTGTAAACTCGCAATGCGCGACGTCGCCGTTACTATAGAGTACACCAACGGCCTGACCAGCAGTTACACACTTGAACTGCTCTTTCTCCGTTTCAACCATTCGAAGCTGAGCGAGGTTGTGAACGTGAAAGCTGTTCGCGCGATAAGGGCCGCGACTGTTGATCACCTTCAGGTCTTCGGCGATCTGGGGGAACGACTCCGTAGGCGGAAGCGCCATCGCTTTCGGGCCAACACCCTGTTCCGCAACCTCCGCAGGAATATGCCATGCGGTGGTTTCCACATCGCGAACCAATTCAAATCCATGCACGAAATCATGTGAAACGTGCTCGCGCAGGAAATCGTTGAGCGGAATGAGTTCCTCGTAATTCAATTCGGTAATGACCGTCAGTGCGTGCGCGCCGAGGTTTCGATACTTTGACTTCAGATCGTAGATCGCTTTGAGAGTTTCGATGACCTTATCGAAATTCCCCGGAACGCCACGTATCCGATCATGAGTCGTCGCAAGCCCGTCGAGGGAAAGCTGATACTCAAGGCCCAAGTCAGGGAATTCGGCCTTTAGCTCCTCGGTCATCGCGACAATCTTCTTGGGCTTCAGGCCATTGGTATTAATGAGAACCGTTTGCGCTTTGCCGCGTTTCGCGAACGCTCGCACAATATCGATCAGATCGGCACGAAGCGTCGGCTCGCCGCCGGTGAGCAGCAACTGCCGCAGCGGCGGCGTTGATTCAGCGACCTTCTCGATCTGTTCGAGGGACATCTCGGGAATGCCGACGTTGAGGTCTTCCCAGCAGAAACAATGATCACACTTCGCATTGCAACGCATGGTCACATACAGGATCAGCATTTCGAGCGGGTACAGACCGGTCCGTTGCTTCTCCGCTTGGTTGCGGCGAAAGCGCTTGGTCGTCTCGACGAGAATCTTTTGGTCAACGCTACGAATCAAATCAACAAAGCGCCTCCAAGACGCGCCCAACGAATCCGCCCCAAGCCCGCTCACGTCAAGGGGAAGGGGGAGTTGGCCTAAATCACATCTCTCGTATGCAAATCATTCATTGCGCTTCGGGGGGTGGCTTGGTTCTTTCGCTTACCTCTTTCGGAGTTCATACACGTGACGGGCGAACACATTGGATTAATAGTAGTGGTTCTATTCTGCATTGGATTCTGGTATCTGACTTTCTCCACTTTGTTCCAGATATTGGTCAGGAACCTACCAAAGAAGCCGGTTTTCTACACCCACTTGCACGAGATCGGGAAGGCGAGGAGTGCGTGGAAGAGAAAGGACTTCGAGTTTGTTGAGCACTGGCTGGATAGCTCGGGAAGCTCATCTACAAGCGCTGACGAGCGGATGGCCCGGGTGGAAGCCTTGGTTTTTGAAGACCGAGCAGACAAGCTATCCGCGGCGTGGGTAAAGAACAAGCCTGCGAGCGCGAGTGCAGCTCTTGTTCGGATGAACGTTCTCCGGAAACTGGCGTGGGAGGCTCGCGGGCGCACGAAGAGTGAGAAGGTTTCTAAGAACGGATGGGAGAAATTCTTCGATCTGATCGGCCAAGCTTACGAAGAAGGTGAACGCAGTCGCACACTTGTAGACGCGGATCTCACAAGCATAGAGACCAGCTTGATAACGATCCTGATGGGTCTCGACGCGGACAGGGATACAATCGATGGTGCATTCGACGCCGTGGTCAGTAAGGCTCCGGCGCATTGGGAGGCGCACCACAGATCACTCATCGTCCGTTGTCGGAAGTGGTTCGGCTCGCACGATGAGATGTTCAGTTTCGCACGGGAACGCATCGGACAAATGCCCAAGGGGCACGTGATCAGTAGTTTGATCGCGAGTGCACACTACGAGTACTATCTCTATCTTCTCCTGTGGGAGTCTAAGGAGAAAGAAGCCGATAGGTACCTGCGACAGGAACCGGTGATCACTGAGTGCGAAAAGGCCTTTGTTTCCATGCTTTCCAACGGAGAAACACTTCGGCACCCCTTCTTTCCTCACGCCATGGCGAGGTTCGCAATCGTTGCGAAGTACATGGAAAACGATTGGCTCGCCGCCGCCGCACTCAAGGCGATGGGCCCATCTGTTGGCGCGAACACATGGGATGGAGCGGTTAGCCTGGGGATTGTTGAAGCTCTGCGGAAGAAGCACAAGCTGGGTTCAATCCGCAAGGCGTCGAATGACGTCAGTCGCTTCGCTGAAATCTTGGAAAGCTGGAAAATCAAGTCGCAGAGCTAGCCGACTCTCCCTCTGGTACCTGTGCGCCGCCACGAACCCGGCTCAGATCGAGGGGAGGAGCTGTCTTCCCCCTATTCCTTCAGGATACGGTATAACAAGGAACGCCCCTCTGGGTGGCCCGTTGTTCTCTTGGGCTTGCGAAGACACAAGAACGCAGGAAGGACACGCAGAGGGTGACTGGGATTCAACAATCGAATGCGAAGTCGATCATGCTGGAGTTTGCTCCCGATGAGAAGGTGACTTCTCTTGGCGGCATGACGCTGCTCGCGCCTCTGATGCGGCGGCCTTGGGTCACCACTCTAATCGAGAAGACGATCCCCTACCGCCGTGCTGCGGCAACCAACAGACCTAACCCTAGCGCAGGCATTCCATTTATCAAACATTGGGCGAGGACGTGCAGAGCGGCTCTGAAGGATTAGGGCCACATCTTACCGAAGCAAGTCTATCGTTGCGTTTCAGCAGAGAGTCTCGTCTCTTTACCATGACTTGCTTGGAGATAGTACATGACCTTCGAAAACATCGGTCTTATCGTAGTTGCTCTGTTCTGTCTGAGGATATGGTGGAGTACTTTGTTCAGGTGGAGCCTCATACTGTCAGGTCGTGTACCGCTCAAGCCGTTGCGGAACTCCCATCAGGGTGATGGGTGAACGGCGCAGGAAGCTCAAACCGGTTACTCCTCACCCAGCAGCGGAAGAAGGTGGCCGCTGGGCTCGTTTCCTTCAGAGCACTCTCCCCCGCTACATATACGCTGCCCTCATGTAGGAAATCCTTCTCACCAATTCTTCCACTTCGTGTTTGAGTGGTGTGCGGCCGCCTTCGCGGTTGCGGGCTGCCATGTTGATGCCTTGGTGGGCAAAGAGTGAACATCCGATGTCGCCAGCGGGCCATTGGGCCAGCAGTTCCTGTCCTGCCAGCAGATCGTTTTGTGCGCGGAAAGCGAACGGCAGGTTCGGCTCGCGGAGCGACTGCCACGCGGTGTCGATCAGTTCGGGCAACACGGACGACAGCAGGCCCGAAACGCCCGAGGTTCCCGTCGAAAATCCCGGCAGCGCCACGGCCTCGTTCGCGCCGATCACCGCGAACCGCTCGTCGCAGCATCGGACGATGTTTCCCAGCAAGCTCGTATCGTTCGTGTCGTAGATCACGCCGACGAATTCCGGTCGACGAGAGAGCCTCTCGAGAGAGGTCGCCGTCAGCGCCCAGCCCGTGGGTAGAGTCCCCTGATTGTAGATGACCATGGGTCCTTTGACTGCCCTCGCCAGGTCTTCAAAGAACCTCACGACGACATCCTGCGGCCCGAAATCGTAGCCCGGCTGGAGCATGACCGGGATTGGCTGAAGCACCGCTGCCGCGCCGCTGGCGAGTGCCCACTGGCTGAGGTCCGCCGCCGCGCGAAAGTACACCGCCGGCCGGGGCCGCTCCTGGAGGTCTCCGCCCCAAATGCCCGCACAGCCTGCGATCACCGGCTTGCGACCCTTTGCAACGGTGACGACGCAGCGGATCGCGTCGCGGACCTCTTCGAGGCTGTACGACCAGAGGCGACTCTCCCAAGAGCGTACGACGACCGCGCTCACGGAACTCTTGCTGCACAAATGGTCGGCGAGTAACTCAAGTCCGTCGAAATCAATGCGCCCGTCTAGCCGCTCGGGGGTGAACAGCGGCGCGACGGACCCGCAGAGCGCCGCTGAGTACTCGCGTCCGCTCACAGGATGGGTAACCTTGTCGATGATCGGCAGCACGGTCATGGCCCTCCAAAAAATTGCTGAGCATCCGGTTGATTCCGGAGCCTCTTATTCTCCAGACTTTACCCGCGATTTACCAAGGCTGGCAAGAAGAGAAAACGTGCGATCAACTTCGGGTACGAACCCTGCTGAATGGATTGTCAGCAAAGGAGCCTGCGATGAAGAATTGGCACACCAAGCTTTGGAAGGACCCCATTCTGCTGCTCTCCGCGCTGATGGTGGTCTTCATCGGCGTCGCGTTGGCGCAATCACTTGCTGAGAAAGGACCGAAACCGATGTCCGATTGGAACGATCTGACCAGGGAAGAGGCCCGCGTCATCGTTGACAAAGGCACCGAACGCCCGTTCACCGGCGAGTACGTAAACAACAAGTCCGAGGGAACGTACATCTGCCGCCGTTGCGATGCACCCCTTTACAACTCCACCGATAAGTTTGAATCCAACTGCGGCTGGCCCAGTTTCGACGATGAGATCGAGGGCGCGGTCAAGCGAGTCCCCGACGCCGACGGCCGGCGCACGGAGATCGTCTGTGCGAACTGCGACGGGCACCTCGGCCATGTGTTCCTCGGCGAGAGGTTCACCGAGAAAAATACACGCCACTGCGTTAACTCGATCTCCATGAAGTTCGTCCCCGCGTCTGACGCCGGAGGCGATCCGGCGACCGCGACGACCAGCGCTCGCGCGATCTTCGCCGGAGGCTGCTTCTGGGGCGTGGAGCACTTCTTCGTCGACGAGCCGGGCGTGATCTCCACGACTGTCGGCTACACCGGCGGTCACAAAGACAACCCCACCTACAAAGAAGTCTGCTACTCCGATACGGGCCACGCCGAGGCGATCGAGGTTGAGTTCGACCCGACGAAGACCAGCTACGAAAAGCTCGCGCGAATCTTCTTCGAGATACACGACCCAACGCAGGTCAACCGTCAGGGGCCAGATGTCGGCCTTCAGTACCGCTCGGCAGTGTACTACACCGACGACGCTCAGAAGCAGATCGCCGAGAAGTTGATTGGCGAATTGGAAGCCAAGGGACTGAAGGTCGCTACGGAAGTGACGAAGTCATCGAAGTTCTACGCCGCCGAGGAATACCATCAGGACTACTACGCGAAGACCGGCAAGCAGCCCTACTGCCACGCCAGAGTCAAACGCTTCTAGCTCAACTCGCACACCCATGCCTCGTTGCCCCCTCCCATTTTCACCACCGGGAGGGGGCATCTCTTTGGCCGGGAAACGGGAGCCCTGTTCCTGTTGAGGCTCCACAGCGCGACGGTTAGGTTTTCCCATCCCTGAACCGTTGGAGGCGTCCCGGCGTGCCGCCGCTGAGAATCAACCTAATCCCCGCTATCACGATCATCCTGATCAACGTCATCGTGATCGGGTACGTGGCACGCTCGCGCGGGCAGACGAAGTCCGGGTTCTTTCTGCTGGTGAACGCGCTCTCGCTGGTGTTTTGGGCCGGGGGCCAGGCCCTGTTTCAGTGGTTTCAAGGTTCACAACCGCTCGCCGCCGGACTCCCCTATCTCGCGGCCTTGATGGTGCCAGCGAACTTTCTCTACTACGGCCTTTCGCGGCCTCGGCCGATTCGACCTTTCTGGTCTTCTCCGATGGGCTTGTACTTGCTGTTCCTCCCTCCGGTAATCCTCGCCGCGCTGGAGAACTATCGCTCCCACGGCATGAACCTGCTATTCAACTACAGCTACCGAATAGAAGGCGTGAACCTGGACGGATGGGCGACGCGCGCCTCGTTGCTCTACTGCGTCGTCATGCTCGGTTCGGCGCTTGTGGTTCTCGGCGTGCGCTACAACACCACAACAGGACCTGACCAAAATACAGCCAAGCATCTCATCGCGACGATCATCGGCCCGCTGCTGTTCGCCGGTGTTTTCTGGGCGTCGGCGCGCGGCGGGCCGATCTCCATTATTCCGTCGCCGAGTCTCGTCTTCGCCCTCATGGCCCAGATCGGGCTGATCGTGATCTTGCGTCAGGAAGAGCTCCGGCGTCCACGATTCCTCAACCGAGCCGTCTATTACCTCACCGCCGTGCTGGTCGCGTTTCTGCTCGTTCACCTCATGCTGGAGTTCTTCACGTTCGTACAGGGCGGGCTGGTCCTCGACCGGACGATCTCCTGGCTTCTCATCGGTTCAACGCTGCTGCTGTTGCTCGTCGCGCGCAGCAAACCGCTGCAAAATGCCTTCGACAGGATCCTGTTCTCTCGGGCACAGGAGTACCGGTCGCTGTACCAGGAAACCCGTCAGGAGCTCCGGGGCACGCGCGAGCGCCTTCGCAAGACCGAGCGCCTCAGCGTCGCCGGCGAGTTGGCCGCCCGCCTCGCCCACGAGATCAAAAACCCCCTCGGCCCGATCAAGGGTTACACCCAGCGGATGCGCGAGAAGCTCGAAGAGGATCCCGACTACCGCCACCGAGAGAGCTTTCTCAATCACCTGGACGTCATCTCCGAGGAAGTCGAGAACATCGACCGCCGGGTGCGCGGATTCCTGAACCTGGCGCGCCAGCCACAGCTCCTACAAGAACCCCTCGACATCAATATGCTCGTGAAACGCTGCTCGCAACTACTCCGGCTCGAAATCTCCGCGCAGGGCGATCCGCCAACTGGCCAACGGGCAGTCGAGATAAAGATGAACCTTCAGGAAACGCTGGAACCAATACTCGGCGATCAGGGCCGCATTGAAGAGGCCCTCTACAATCTCGCACGCAATGCGCTCGATGCCACTCAAGAGTCTGAGGGTGGTGCCATTGAGTTCAAGACGAGAGCGAAGCAAGGCCCGACCGGCGACGATGGGGTTCTCATTGTTATCAAAGACGCCGGAACCGGACTTCGCACCGGAAAAATTTCAGAGCTCTTCGATCCATTCGTCAGTGAGAAAGAGGAGGGCACCGGTCTCGGGTTGAGCATCGTCAAGAGCCATGTCGAGAGCCACGGCGGCGTCATCACGCTGGCGAACAGGAAAAACAACGCTGGTGCTGAAGCGCGCATTTGGCTACCCCGTATTGCAAAGGCCAATCCCGGCGCGACGCTCCCCAAACCCTGACCGATGGGCGCCTCCCTTAATCCCGCTTGCACTGAATTGTGACGCGCCCGAACCTTCGTTTTCGCAATTTGCATAGTCGGACTGATGGAGAGAGTGATGACTTTCAGACGAGATGTTCCTGCCTTGCTGGCTGTCGCCGCAGTGTTTTTTTCTGTTCTTACCGGATGCAGCACAGAAGAACCGGTCGTGGACACTGGCCCACTGCCCGTGAAGATGCTCGAAGTCTCCGATCGACTTCTCCGCCCCGGTCGGGAGTTTCCCGGCGTCGCAAAGGCCACCGACTCGGCAGAGCTTTCCTTTCAAGTCTCAGGCCGCATCGTGAACTTCCCGGTTGCCGAGGGGGATCAAGTCGCAGCCGGTGATCTCATCGCCAAACTCGACACACGCGACTACGTAGCCCGAGTGGAGGTCATTCAGGGTCAGCTATCCCAGGCCGAAGCGACGCTTCAAGCCATGCAAGTCGGTGCCCGCCCGGAAGACATTCTGCGGCTTGAAGCCCAGTTGGGCGCACGACAAGCGGAGTTTCACGAGGCGGAGCTTGGATTCAATCGACAGAAAACCCTGTTAGACGAGGGGGCCGCTTCTCGCGAGGACTATGACAGCGCAGAGGCCCAATACGAAGTCGCGAAAGCCTACCTCCGCAGCGCCGAGCAGGAACTTGAAATCGGCAAGAGCGGAGCCAGAGCCGAGGATATCGCGGGTCAGATGGCCAGTGTCGAGGGTCTCAAGGCCCAACTTAAAGAAGTGCAAAACGCGCTGGACTACGCAACGCTCACCGCCCCGTTCGCGGGAAGAGTGGCCGCCAAGTATTCCTCCAATTTTGAAGATATCTCGGCAAAGCAAGAGATCATACTTCTACAAGACATCTCACAAATCGAAATCGACGTCGATCTCTCAGAGCGTGACATGGCCGCAGGTGTTCGGCTGGGAGTCGACAATCAAGAGATCATTGAAAACTTCGCAGCCGACGTCAGCTTCGCAGCAATACCCGAAGTCACATTCGAGGCTCGAATTGACAGTTTCCAAACTGTCGCCGATCCAATCACGCAGACCTTTCGAGTAACGCTCATCATGGACCAACCGAAAGGAGTAGCCGATTCAATCTTTCCAGGTATGAATGCACTCATAGTCCCCCGTGAGACTCAGATCCAACAGGGACGGCAAGGCATTTTCGTGCCACTTAGCGCCGTGCTTTCGACCCCTGATGGCAAATCGGCGATCTGGAAAGTAACCAACGGCAAGGTATACAAAACACCTGTCGGGGTTGGTGAAGTAATCGGCGACAAAATCGACATAGTATCAGGCCTCGAAACTGGCGAATCGATCGCAATCTCTGCTATCCACACCCTTACAGAGGGTATGGCGGTTCGCCCAATGGGCAACCTGAAGGATCTCTAGCAAATGGATATTGCCGGATTCTGCCTCAAGAACCGAGTTAGCACCTATGTTCTGACAGTCGTATTCTTGGTTGGGGGCGTTATTGCCTATCAGGGATTGGGTCGACTCGAAGATCCCGAGTTCACCATCAAGGACGCGCTCATCATCACACCCTACCCCGGCGCATCGCCGGAAGAGGTGGAGCAGGAAGTTACGGAAGTCATCGAGCGCGCCGTCCAACAATTGGGACAGCTTGATGAAGTCGACTCGCGATCAGAGTTTGGCCTATCGACAGTCACTGCGACCATCAAGGACAGCTACGACAAGAATACCCTCCCGCAGGTCTGGGACGAACTGCGCCGTAAGGTCAACGACGCCCAAGGAAAGCTTCCGCCGCGAGCTGGCCCGTCGACTGTCAACGACGACTTCGGCGATGTGTACGGAGTCTTTTTCGCCATTACCGGCGACGGCTATTCGGTACTTGAACTGGAAGATTACGCCAAGTACCTGCAGCGGGAACTCCTGCTAGTTGAGGACGTTGCCAAGGTTGAAATCTTCGGCGCTCAGCCAGAGGCTATATATGTCGAAATCCTACGTGAGCGATTGAATCAATTCGGCATCTCCAAGGACGATATATTCGCGGTCCTTTCTGACGAAAACCTAGTAACCGATTCCGGTGAGTATCAAGTCGCGACCGAAAGAGTTAAACTCAAGCCCGCTGGCGCGTTCACTTCCATTGATGATTTCGGGAACATCCTGATTTCCTCGGCAGGTGCATCCGAACAGGAAGGCGGCACGCGCCTAGTCTACCTGAGAGACGTCGCCACGATTAGCCGCGAGTTGAAATCCCCCCCG
Source organism: bacterium (assembly GCA_030431385.1). Classification (GTDB taxonomy): domain Bacteria; phylum Sumerlaeota; class Sumerlaeia; order SLMS01; family SLMS01; genus JAUIJJ01. The sequence goes on from JAUIJJ010000002.1 coordinate 20,679, forward strand.
ACGGAGTTATTCCGTGTAAATGGAGAATCCGCAGTTGGTGTGGCTATCTCCACTGCGGCCGGCGGCAACGTCGTGTATATGGGTGAAAAACTTCAGGAGCGACTGGCAGAGATTCGAAACACACTGCCAATTGGCATGACCCTGCACCCCATTTCAATTCAGTCGACTGCCGTCTCTGAATCTATTCGAGGATTCGTTTCAAGCCTTCTTCAAGCAGTGGTCATCGTCATTGCGGTTCTGCTTGTTTTTATGGGGCCGCGCCCCGGTGTTCTTATTGGATTCATTCTGTTAGTAACTATTATAGGCACATTCATTTTCATGTCGATGTGGGGCGTGATGCTCGAACGCATTTCTCTCGGCGCGCTGATTATCGCGTTGGGAATGCTGGTCGATAACGCGATCGTTGTTACCGATGGAATTCTCGTCCGACTACAAAAGGGGGAAGAGCGCCTCGCTGCTGCGCGTGCGGTGGTCGTTCAAAATCAGGTACCGCTTTTAGGTGCAACAGCCATTGCAGTCACCGCCTTCGCGGCGGTTGGCCTTTCCCAAGATAGCACGGGCGAGTTTTGCCGCTCGCTGTTTCAGGTGATCTTACTCTCACTAATGTTTAGCTGGGTCACCGCTATCACAATCACACCACTGCTTTGCGTTGATTTCCTAAAAGCGGGCAAACCCGGTGACAATGACAAGGACCCCTACGACAACTCATTCTATCGAAACTACAAGAAGTTTCTGGTCGTCTGCATTCGGATGCGGTGGATTGTCATCATCTCGTCCGTGGCGATTCTCTTCGCATCGCTTTGGGGGTTTACGTTCATTAAGCAGAGCTTTTTCCCCGCATCGACTCGTACACAATTCATGGTTGATTTCTGGCTTCCCGAGGGAAGCCACATTAGCGACTCTCTCTCCCATGCCGAGGAGATTGAGGAATACTTTCTAGGATTAGATGGAGTAACCGGAGTCTCTTCGACCGTCGGTAGAGGCATGCCTCGATTCATTCTAACGTACTCAGCACAACGCCCAAACTCCGCCTATTCCTTCTTCCTGGTTGATGTAGAGGATTTCAAGATCATCGACGATCTCATTTTGAAGACCCAGCGCGAGCTTGAAGAGATGTATCCTCACTCCGTACCAATGGTATATAAGTTCGCATTGGGTCCCGGCGATCCCACAAAGATCAAGTTCCGCTTTCAAGGTCCTGAAACCTCCGTCCTTCGCGAGCTCGCAAGTCAGGCGGAGACCATCATGAAAGAAGATGGTAACCTGGTAGGGATTCAAACTGACATCAGAAACCGGGTGAAGAGCTATGAACCCGTGATTAGTGAACCGCAGCTTCGGCGCAATGGTCTCAAGCGCTCCGATGTTGCGCGCTTGCTACAAGAGTTCGAAACCGGTCGCAATGTTGGAGTCTACCGAGAGGACGACTTGCTACTACCGATCTTGGCACGCTCACCCGAGAAGGAGCACGACCAGATTAGCGACTTGGAAAACCTGCAAATCTATAGCCCCGTCGCCGGGCGAATGATTCCACTCAAACAAATTGTTTCCTCGTTCGAAACACGAATGGTCGATTCGATAACATTGCGCGAAGATCGCAAGCGTACGGTTCTGGTTTCCAGTAATCCAAGGGAGGGCCTCGCCAGCGAATCACTCACGCGTATCCTTCCGGCAATCAAAGGAATCGAGTTGCCTCCTGGCTATATCATGGAAATTGCCGGTGAGTACGAGGATTCGAAAAATGCACAATCATCGCTGTTCGGAAAAATCCCCCCATCACTGTTGCTAATGATCTTGGTTACAATCTTCCTTTTCAACTCATTGAAGCAACCTTTGATTATCTGGCTTTGCGTGCCACTCGCTGTCGTTGGGGTGACCTTCGGCCTGCTCGTATCGGGCCAACCGTTTGGCTTCATGGCACTCCTTGGGGTTCTCAGTTTGTCGGGTATGCTCATTAAGAATGCTATCGTGTTAATTGATCAAACTGACATGAACATTCGCGAAGGCATGGATTCGCTTGATGCCATACTGGATGCTGGGACGAGCCGCATGCGCCCTGTGCTCATGGCCGCTTCGACGACTGTGCTCGGCCTATTGCCGCTGCTGTTCGACGCGTTCTTCGTTTCCATGGCAGTAACCATTATGGCCGGTCTCACGTTTGCCTCCGTTCTGACTCTCATCCTCGTGCCGGTGCTTTACGCGACCGTCTTCAAGGTAAAAGCTCGATAGCAAACTCTCGTCGCGCGATCAGGACTCTATCGGTTTTGATTGCGCGGCGGGAAACCTTTGGCGACAAAGGTGCCATGGGCGGAATACTTCCATCAGCTTATAGGAGCAGGGCCGAGTTTCGGCGCAGCCCCGAGGCATCAATCTATCTCGAACCGGCCTGCCGGTCGCAGCGCTCGTTGTTCGAGAACTCAAAGGTTCTCGACATCGGCTGCGGCCCTGGCAATTACGGCCCGTTCTACCTTTCGCTCGGTGCGTCCAGCGTCGAGGGGATCGATCAATCGGCGGCCAATATCGAGGAAGCGAAATCTTGTTCTGGCGACACTCGCCTTAGATACTATAATTTGAATTTTTACAAGGACGACCTCTCGCAGCTCGGCACTTACGATTTGATCGTTGGGTTTTGGACATTGCACTTCAGCCCGCTCGGGGTCGAGTGGGAGGAGATCGCCAAGAGGATGCTGTCGCTCCTCACTCCCCGAGGCCGGCTTCTCACAATCGCGCAGTTCCCCACGCACGTCGGACGCTATCAACCATTCGCGCGGCTAAAATACCCGGGCCTCGCCGACGGCGACCCGCTCCCCGACAAGCGCTGCCTGGCACCGTTCGAACTCCTCGACGGCGGACTCGACCCAATCCTCTCAATCACCTGTGCGTGGCCGAAGCAAGACGAGCTGTTCCCACCATTCAAAGCCGCAGGGCTGCCACTGGAACAGAACATCGCCCTCGACCCCGTCATCGAGCCATCAATCCCCGAGGTCTACCGGCGGCTGATCTTTACCTTCAGAGCTATGAAAGGCGCGGATCCTCACCCAACTCGCCTACTCATTTTCAAGCGTTCTTAAAAAGTGAAAAGGGAGGCGTCGCCGCCTCCCCTGCATTGGTTGCTTTTGTGAAGTCCTACTGGATTGTCAGTGGCTGAACGAGTGAATCATTGCTCGCCACTTCGTTTTTACCGATCGAAACGGATTCAACAGCCTGCGTCGGTTCTTCGTCGAGCATCGCCGCAAGTGGCTCGGCTGATTTATCATCAATCGCCACTTGCTCGTCGATGAGCGCCATGAATTCGGTACGCGCGTTCTTCACGACTCGTGTGATCAAGTCCTCGACCGAATCCTCCGTGAGAAACTCGTTCGCGATGGCGTTCATTGTGTGAGATGTCGTCGCCGCGATCTCTTCCCTAAGCGACTTCAGGTCGTCCTTGGTTGCCATGTTTTCGTCGAGGTACTGCCCGGCCTCGGTAATCCGCGACTGCATTTCCGCCAGTTTGGAAGTTACCGGTTCAATGAGCGACTTTGCTTGGCGCTGTGCCTCGCGGGTCATCATCGCGCGCGACCGCTCCTCTGCTTCCGCCAGCGACTGATCATGCGTCACCGCATCCACGAGATTCGTGGTACGGTCATTGATGAGTGTGGCTACCTCTTCCGTCTTGGGGTATTCGCTCAAGGATTTCTCGACCTGATCAACACTATCGAGTAGGAACTCGAATCGTGCCTCCACATCGGCGAGGAGCTCCTTGCGAGACGCTATCGAGTTTTCCTTCAGCAACGTGAGACCATCTTGAGTGCTTTCGAGTTGAGTCCCGAGGTTTGCGAACTCTTCCCTCGTCACCATGGTACTCGTCATGATTTCGCGAGCGTCGCTGAGCGATGATGCGAGACGCTGGCGATCGGCGCTGGCCAGCTCGATTCGCTCGCTGTTGCTGGTGATCAGCGCAGAGAGCCCATTGGACGTCGTATCGATTGACTCGCGAATCATGTCGTCGATCGCGTCGGCCGTTCGGAACTCGCGGCTGGAGTCGGCGATGGCTCGGGCGACCTGATTCTCAGTGGGACGAGCAGCGACTTCATTCTTGAGCACCTTCCAAGTTTCGGAAAAGTCCTCGCGCATTTGCTCCTCGGAATGATCAATGCGGACTGCAAGCTCTTCCCGGGAGACGTTCATTTCATGGCCGAAAAGCTCTTTCGCTTCGGCGATTTGGGTTTCGAGTACCTGACTCGCCTCCTCGATTCGGTCGAGCCGATTGTCGAGAACGAGGTAAGTTCCGGCGATACCTGCGATTGCAGTCCCGGCGGCGATGAGCAACAACGGGAGACCGGTGTTGGAAGGGGCCTTACGTTTGGTGCGCGGTTTTTGCCTTCGCCTACGCATCCGTTCGGCCATTTCGTCAGACATGTTACACCTCCCTTAGTGGAGTGGAAGTACCTTCAAGGAGAAGGCCTAGCGAGGAATCTCCTACACTGTCAAGAATCGCGTTCGAGATTTTGGGACACCGTTGCACCCGTGCCCCGAATCGCACACAATTCTCCGGAAGCCTACCTGCGCGGACCCATGAACACCTCAAACGCCCCCCTCATCCTCAACCTAATCGGCGTTCCGGTCGATTCTCTCGGAGGATTGCAAAGAACCGCCCGCGATGTGGAACGAGTGCTCTCTCGCGAGGGGTATCGCGTTCGCACCATTTGCCCGGAGGAGTTTCACCGCTTCCGTAGTGGCGCGATTGAGGGGCTGGTCGGTCACCTCTACCGCTGGCGTTCCGTCGCGCGTCTCGTCGACGAGGAGTCCCTGAAGGAGGCCTCGCTCGTGATCGGACACACCGGCGCCGGATGGGGGCTGCCCGCCGAGACGCCGAGACTCAACATGTGGCAGAACGAATCGGGCGAGTACGCCAACTGGACCTGGCCGAAGTGGCACCCGAATTACTGGAAGCTCAAGACCGTAGACACGCATTGCGAGCGGCGTGCTGGCACCGGCGCGCACAACTACGCGGTCAGCGAGCGGCTCGGTCGAAACCTCGCCGACAACGCCGGGCTTCACTTGACCGGAGTCATTGAAAACGCCGTCGACACGGACCACTTCAAGCCGCTGGCGAAGGACGCTTCCGATGCGTTCAGGGCCCGTTACAACTTGCCAGCGCGCACCGCGCGGGTGCTGCTCTACTCCGGCAGACCGGTCAACTACAAGGGGCTGTGGTTGCTACGCGACTGGGCGGCTGAGTTCGCCGATCAACTTCACATCGCTATCGCGGGGCCCGACACGCTCCCGCCAGAGCTCGCAAACTTGCCCAACGTTTCGGCCCTCGGCAGGATCGGATACGAAGAGCTGCCGGAGCTTTATGCCAGCGCCGATTTCTTCGCGCTGCCTTCACGCCACGAAGGGTGCTCGTATTCCGTCATGGAGGCGATGGCGTGTGGAGTTCCGAGCCTGCTGAGCGATGCGGGACACGTCCGCACAATCGTCAAGCGCTCCGACGAGTTGCGCCCATGGATCGCACCAACCTCCGCCCCGGAAGAGCTTACGCCCCACCTGCGCCGATGGCTGGAAGACCCGGCAATCGCCGAGTCTCTGACCGAACACTCGCGGGAATATGTACTGAAGTTTCACTCGATGGAGCGATTCCAGAGCGAGTGGGCGGACGCCGTCGAGCGCCACCGAAGGAAGTAACATCCGCGCCTCTGCACAAACAAAACCAGCGCGAACGAATCCGCGCTGGCTGGGGTTTAGGCTGGTTGGCGGGAGGCGCTAGTCCTTCCCGTAGGTCGATTCTTCCTCGGCCACGTAGAGCTTCTCGCTCTCGGTCGAGGAATCCGTGAACTCGCCGTCGTTGCTATCGCGCTCTTTCTCGCCGCCGTTTTTCGAATCAATCACGCGGCTGGGCTGCTCGCGACGCCACAGGTAGATGTAGCCGCGAATACGGTACCCCTTTGCGTCACTGGTGTTGCTTTGATAGGTGTGCGGTTTAACGAAGCCCTGATAGTGGCTGTTGATGACGGCGTCGTAACCTTCGAGCACCTCTTTCTTGTAGAGCTTGGGAAAAGCGTGTTCGTGGTAGCGCCGCGCCACGGTCGCGACGAAGTCGGCGATCTGCAATCCCGCCGACTGAGGTTCGGTCTGGATTAGAGGTGACGAGATAATCGGCGTTCCTTTGCCCGACGAGCTGAAGACACCGGAAAACTGGAGGTCAGAGATCGTTTGCGCTTCCTCGGTACGGCCCGGAGGAATCACGAGTGCACCCTGACTGTTCTCCTCGCGTAGGTACTGGCTAATGGGTTTCAGCATGTAGTGATAGCTGAGAGGGAGGAGCCACTTGGGGTGGGCGGGCTTGTCGGTTGTCCGTTTGTCGATCACCACGAGGAAAAACTTGAGATCGAGCGTCGCCGCGATGCGCTCGAGCCCCTTGCAATAGGCTGCCGTCCATGCGCGGGATGCGTTGCGAGAGTGGAGCAAATCGTTGGCGTTAATGCGCGTTTCGCCCGGCCGGTAGTTCGCTTTCTGGAAAGACTTTTGGAGGCCGTTGATTCGAAGCTGGAGCGCGCGCCATCTGTCCTCGCGAACTGATACGCCCGCCATCGACCAAAATGTGCCGGAGCTGCCTTCCACCGGCTTGCCGGATTGTTGTAGGTAAATGAAATGCATTTTCGCGGTTCCCTGTTTCTATCTTCTTTTTTCTACCAATGCTCGCCCGATTACCATGTTTGTGATTGATGCGGTAGAAACAAATGTCCCAATTCATTGACCAGAAATGTGGCCGATCCACCCTCTCCCGTGGAAAACCCGCACTCCGAACTGCGGCAATGAGTAATCGGCAAGCAATCTTGCCGCGATATACCAAGTGGCGAGCACCAATGAATAGACAATTTATGCCGCACTGAGCGCAAGTCCATTTCCGCTGAACGATATTGGCTGGCAGACTGTTTAGCGCCTAAAATTGTTACACTTAGGAAACCGAGTCGATGAAGTTCCGCTCGCAACCCCTGCGAGAGTTTTCTCACTTCCTTTCCGCCCGCTCACTGATCACGCGCGGGGGCCTGCTGCTGCTCGCAATTCTCATTGTTCAGCTCTTCCGACTCTCCGTGGTGCAAAACGCATCCTATGTTGCACGGGCAGAGGGAAATCTTTCCCTGACACGGAGATTGTCGCCACCCAGAGGAAACATCTTCGACCGCAACGGAGTCCCTGTTGCGACCAACCGTCGCAGTTGGTCGCTGACATTCTCTCGCTGGGGTTTGACCGACGGCGAGACCGAGGCAAACCTCGCCCGCGTCCGCTCGCTACTGGATACGCCCGACCCGGATCAGGTGCGCGAGATCGTCGCGACTCGCCCGCGCTGGACGCGCCACCGGATTGCGCGCCGCCTTGATCAGGATACTGTGCTTCCGTTCCTCGAACAGCCGGAGCGCTTTCCTGGCATTCGCGTCGAGCCGGACTTCCTCCGAGAATATCCCTCAGGTCCCGACTTCGCCCACCTCCTCGGTTACGTCGGAGCGATTCAACCGGGTGAGTTGGAGCGCTACTCGCGGCCCCGCTGGCTCGCTGATGACGAGGTGGGCCGAACCGGGCTGGAGCGCTCGCTCGATGATCTCCTCACCGGATATCCCGGCAAAGAGCTGCGCCGGAGAGACGCGCGCGGGCGCCGACTCGCCGAGCCTGAGATACTGGAAGCAGCGGTGCCCGGCCACGACATTCAACTCACGATCGATGCCTCCCTCCAGGCCCGCGCTATGGAGTTGCTGCGCGGCGTTCGTGGCTCCATTGTCATGATGGACGTCGCCAACGGCGAGCTCCTCGTGCTCGCCAGCCGCCCGACCTACGACCCATCGAACCCCGGCGCGAAGGTCGTCGACGGCGAAGAGGTCAGTTGGATGAACCGCGCCGTGCGCGGCCAATACCCTCCCGGCTCCACCTTCAAGATCGTCATGGCTGCGGCTGGGCTGGAATCCGGAATCTCTCCCGACAGGACCTTCTACTGTGCGGGGCCCTATCAGCCAGAGGGCTGGCCACGCGCTTTCTGGTGCAGCCACCGCAGTGGTCACGGGCGCACGGACTTGGTAGATTCCCTCAAGTGGAGCTGCAATTGCTACTACTACGAACTCGGTGGGATCCTCGAACCTCGAGTGATCAACGAGATGGCCCGCCGCTTCGGCTACGGCGAGGAAACGGGCGGCGACGTTCCCGGTGAAAAACCCGGTGACGTTCCTGATTTCGGGCAGGTGAGCGCCGGCGAGCGGACGAATCTGGTCATCGGGCAGGGCCGAATGCTGGCGACGCCGCTTCAGGTAACGCGCTCGTTTGCCGCGCTCGCCAACGGTCGGGTCCTGCCGATACCTCGCATCGTTCGTCTCATCGATGGCGAGGAGCCGCCGCGCCCCGAGCCGCCACCGTTCCGCCTTTCGCCCAGCCATCGCCGCTCGATCCTCGAAGGCATGTGGCGCGTCGCGAACGAGAGCGGCGGCACAGCCAACAAGGCGGGCTTCCCGATCAGTTGGGATCTCGCCGGAAAAACGGGTACTGCGGAGAATTACCAAGGCGGAGTTGACGCGTGGTTCGCGGGAGTGTTCCCGCGGAGCGCCCCCCGCTATGCCATCGTTGCCCACGTCGAGCAAGCCGATGGCCATGGTGGCGATGTGGCGGGTCCGCTCGTGCGCGAGATCATCGCCCGCTTTAAAGGCGAGATTCTCGAAACAACGGAGGAGATCGCGATGGGCACGGATCACTCCCCCGCCGATTCGACGATCCCACGTTGAGGCTCCCGACGAATCAAAACCTCTCGCATCTCTCGATAGAGATCGCGTAAGTTCAGCTTGATGAGTGAACGCGAATCCAGCGACGAGATGAACCAACTGGCGCCGGCTGCGAGCTCCGAAGTGGAATCGTGGGAGGACGTGTTGGCGCGCGCCGAGCGCTTCCGCGAGGGCACGCCCGGCGAAGGCAGCTACCGCCCGCCTCAAGCCTCGCGCGCGGCCCTGATCCTCAAAGCATCCCTCCCGTTTCTCGTGATTGCCCTCTACTTTCTGTTCAAGTTTGGAGCCATACCCGGCGGCGGCTACCGATCGCCGGGAATGCTGCCACCACCGCCCGATTCGCTGAGCGGCCTCGCCGATGACGAAACAGCAGTCGAGAGACTCACCGACCGACAGAAGTCCCTGATCAACCGCCTGGAAAGCATGAGGCGGGCGAACCGGTGGCCGGACATCATCTCCACGGCCAACTCAGAAGCCAACAAATCCATCGCCTCGCACCCGGTGATTCAAGCGCTCGTCCTCATCGCCCGAACCAAGAACGGTGAGCGAAGCATCGAGCTGGAAAACGACATGATCGGCACGGAGGCGGAGCTGACGCCGTCCGCGAAGGAATACGTCGACCTGCTTTTTGAGCTTCGACTCGCGAGGGTTCGGCTCATGCTCGCGCGCATTTCGTCGCCAGACTTGTTGATTCACAACATCGAAACTTTCCGCCAATTGCTCGGTGAGGAACCTCGCAACACCGACGATCTGATGGTGCGCATCCGCCTCGCTCAACGCTTCGAAGATGCCGGGGATTTGCTCATGGAGCAGGGCGACGGCTACCTTTCCGACGACCTGGTTCTGATCCGCCAAGGGCGCAGCTTCTACCAGATGGGCCTGCGGTGGATTATCCGCAGCGGGCGCTGGTATCAGCTCGAGCCGATCAGCCAGGCCGCCGTTCCCGAAATCGAGCGCCTCGTCCAGAAGATGCGCGTCGCCAATAGGGAAATCCACGGCCCCTCGCTCCCCCTTACCGATAACGACTCGACGACTTGGAGCGGCAAGCGCGGCGACCCGGTCCACGACTTGCCGGAGGTGGGTCGCTAATGGCAGAGTCGTCCCGCCCGATTGAGATTACCGCCCGGCCGCCGAGCGAACCTGCTACGTCGGACCTGGTGCCGCGCCGACAACCGCCTCCGCCGCCTACCAACCCAATCGACGAACGCGGCGAGCTCCGCCTCTTCGAACTCGGCTGGCGAGCAGGTCTGCTCGCCGGCGCTGGCATCTTCTTTTACGAGACGCTCGGATGGCCGTGGCAGCGCAACCTCGCCGGCCTAACGGGCATGCTGCTCTCCGCGCTGATCATCCTCACGATGACGGTTCAATGGCGTGTGCTGGGAGACTGGCGCCGCCGTACCCAGCAGTTCCTGATCGTCGGCGTCGCCTTTGTACTCTCGTTTCCAGTCGCCGCCGCGCTAAACCCCGGCCTCGGCACCAGTGTCCTGCCTGACCCGGTGGAGATCGCCATGTCCGAACTGCTGCGCCACTTGAGCGGGGTTCCGGGCCTGAGCATGATCGCCGACCTATTCAGGGGCTTGCTCGCCTTTACGTTCTTCGCTTTTGCCATGCTGCTGCTTGTGTTCGGTAACGCCAACCGGCGAGGCGGCGTCTTCTTCGTCGGCTTTCTCCTGACCTTGATCTGCATGTTTTTCTATCCGACCATGGAGGTCGTCATCGGGTTCATTTTCCTCGGCATTTTCTTCCTGTCCCAGTGGGAATCCGCGCTCATGGTGCCCGATCGGTTACGCCCGTACCTGCGGCCTGAGCAGCTCGATTACCTCCGCGAGCTCGTCGACCAAGGGAGCCTCAGCACCGGCGAGACGAAGATTTACCTCGATAACCAACCCCACATGTTCGCCGAGCTCATGGAGTATCGGCTCGTAGAGTTTGACGACATCAGCCGACTCGTCATGCCCGGGAAGAGGCTTCTCCACGACCCGGCGGCAGCCGCGCTCGAAAGCGCGTTTACCTTCGTCCGGCGCAGTTCGTGGCTGGCCGTCGGCGTCCTTTACTTCATCACACCGGACTTCATTCCCGGGCCCATCGACGACTTCATCGTCTTGTTCCTGTGCGCGGCCAGCGGCTTTGGTTTTCTGGGTCAGCTCATTCGCCCGCGGGCAGCGATCACCCACAGGCGATAGCCGCAGCGAATCGGTGGAACGAAACCGGCTTTACCGATCGAGGTACTACCAATTTCACGGAGGTGACTTCATGAATCGCGTCGTCTTGTCGCTACTTCTTCTACTAGCGGTGCCAATGATTGGCATCGCGAAAGACGCCAACGCGTTCCTCGATAAGCTCGAGAACGCTCACGGATTCAATACCTGGTACGATCAGGGAACGATCAGTGCCCGGATCGACTTGAATTTCAGAGGAAACGACAGGCTCGACGGCACGATGCATCTTTCGCCTTCCATGGACCGAGTTCTGATCAAGCCAGATGACGGCAGGAAAGTCGGCTACGATGGCGAGACCGTTTGGCTCTCACCTTCTGATGCCGAATGGAAGTCCGCTCGATTCGACATCTTCACCTGGCCCTACTTTATCGCCGCGCAGTTCAAGTTCAGCGATCCCGGCGCGATAGTCACTTTGGAGGAAGATCGGGAGCTCTTCGGTGAGACTTACAAGACCGCGCGCCTCACCTTCGAATCCGGCGTGGGTGACGCTCCCGACGATTGGTACATCATCTATATGGACCCGGACACTGGCTTCCTCAAGGCCCTCGCATACATCGTGACCTTTAACAAGGATACGGAAGAGGCCGAGAAAGACCCTCACATCATCGTCTACGATAAGTACCGCCAAGTGGGGGGCACGACGATTCCGATGCGCTGGGAGTTTTTTGACTGGAGCGAGGAGTTGGGCGCCTACGGCGACTTCATCGGCGAGGCAACGCTCAGCGAGGTGAGCTTCGCCCCGCGGCAAGAAACGCCGTTCGCAGTTCCTGAAGACTCGACGGAAGTTTCCCGCTAGTTATCAGGAAAGCAGGACGTAGGTAATTCCCATCCCGATGAGTATGCAGAGCACCACGAGCACTGCGAGGATCACGATGAGCTTCGTCGTGATGCCTTGCGGAGCGGGCTGGCTTGGCTGAGTGGCGGGTGCTGGCGCAGACGCAGGAGCAACCGGCGCTGCCGCTGCTGGTGGCGGCGTTTGCGGCACCTGCTGTCGAGCGGCCTTGCTCGACTGTGTGCTGCGGCCGTGCTTCCAATCATCGATCGCCTTGGTGACGACAGCAGCGTCGGCGGGTCGATCCGTTGGGTTCTTCTGCAAAAGCTTGTGAACGATATCGGCGAGACCGGTCGGGATGTTCGGATCGAGCTCGGTCAGTTTGGTCTCCGGCTTGTTGACGATGTTCCTCATGGTGTTGAGGTCGTCATTGGCGAGGTATGGGTGCTTTCCTGTCAGCATCTCGTAGGCGACGGTGCCCAACGAGAACAGATCGGCACGGCCATCGGGCTTGCCGCCGAATTGATCGGTGATCTGCTCGGGGGCCATGTACGCCGGAGTCCCGACGGCGAACCCGCTGGCGGTCAACGTGTCGTCTTGCTCGCCCTTGGCGAGGCCAAAATCTGTCAGCACAACGCGATTCGTGCCGTTTTCAATGAGGATGTTCCCCGGCTTGATGTCGCGGTGGAGAATCCCCTTCTTGTGCGTATGTTCGAGGGCGTCGGCCGTCGCTTCCAAAATGTCGGCGACCTCTTGCGGGGTCCACCTGCGCGACTTACGACGCTCGCGTTCGAGGTCCGTGCCCTCGATATATTCCAACGCGAGAAACTGAACGGGGCCTGTGCCCTGAAACTCGTAGAGCGCCGCGATGTTGTCGTGGCGAATCTGGGCAAATGTCTTCGCCTCGCGCTCGAAGCGACGAATGCTGTTTTCTTTGGTCTGGCGATCCGGAGTCAGGGTCTTGATCGCGACCCGCCGCCCCAGTTGGCGATGCTGCGCGAGATAGACGACACCCATGCCACCTCGGCCCAACTCGCCAATTAGCTCATAATCACGATTTTCAAGGGCATTACGGATGCGCTCCTGCATGGAGAGCTGACCGCCACCCGACTGTTCTTCAGACATACCGCCCGCTTTCCCGCAGACTAGATTCAAACACTCCATCCAATGACGCCCGGCGGCTCAAGTGCAATATCCGCCGCGGGCGCCACACTCTCCCCCGCGACCCCCGTGAATTGTGCAAAAGACTTCTACCGCAGATTCACACAGATGTCCTCAGATGTACAGTAGCGCCACCGGGACCGCCAAACGAGCACCTCACTCGCCTTCGGCAACCGATCCACCGCCCTGCGGTATTGACCACGCTTCTCCCCCACGGTTACTTATCCCGGCGCCCCACCCCCGCTACTTCACGAGATCCGGAATATGAGAATCACCAAGCTCTATCTATGTTTGATAGCCCTCGCGCTCGCACTCCCTGCGATTCTTTCGGCTGATTCGATGGAGCAAATCACCGACTCCGGGTCCGTCATTCCCACGCCGGACATCACGATCAAGGACATCACGACCGACACATCCAGAAAGATGGTAACTCTTCAACAACCCGGTGGAGGGGAGTTTCCCATTCCTCTCAAATCGGTCAAAATGATTATCTTCGGCGATTACCCTGGAGATGGCCGACTCTTCGATGTCTCGCTCAAAGGCGACTTTGGCAACGATTCCTTTCCCGGCGCTCGGGTCTACTACTACGAAAACGGTTGGTTCCTCGCCAGCCCTGCGGCGGAAGCGAAGAAGTACTGGATCAAGGAAGAGCGGCTGGCCTCCATGAGTGCCGTTGAGGAAATCGACAACGGATTCGGTGGCGAATTCGACCAACCGACGAATGATTCGAGCGGCGGCTTCGGGGACATCAGCCCCAGTTTCGGCACGTCAGAACTCACCGCCGAAGAGCAGGAATTCGTTTCCCAAATGGAACAGGACTCGAGCGTGTTCGTGCAGGAGGAACGTGGCGTCTGGGATCGCATGTCCACGAAGACGATTGTCCGAATCGGAGCGGGAATCATTCTCGCCTTCTTCGCGATTATCGGTTTCGTTTTCAAACGCCTCAAAGGCTCGGCCGCCTAATCACCGACCCTGCGCATCCGCTCTCGTCCGACTGA
>JAUIJJ010000266.1 GCA_030431385.1 bacterium
GTCGATTGTTCCGAAACCGGTCGTCGTCATGATCGCAATGGAAGTGAACAATCCGTCGCGGAAATTGAATGCACCAAACTCGCTAACCCCGGGCGCGGGCACTTCCACAAACCATACAATGGTCGAGAAGAGAAACGCCACCAACAGCACCAGCCCGACGTAGACGCGAAACTCCACATCTTTGAAGAATACTGTAAAGTCTCCGCGCACGAAACGGAGGTGCAGCGAAAAGTTCGTGCCGGCAAGAAACATGAAGAGAATTACTATCCACTCGATGAGCGGAGAAACGAATCCAAAGATACTCGCGTTGTTAGTTGAAAAACCGCCCGTCGCCATGGTGGCCATCGCGTGGTTGAGAGATTCGAACCAGTTCATTCCTGCGAGCCTCAGCAGGAAGAACTCGAGCACGTTCAATCCGACATAGATTTTCGCGAGCGCGAGCGCCGTATCCTTGATGCGCGGGGTGAACCCCTCGGGAACGGGGCCAGGGACTTCCTGTTTGAACAACGCCTTACCACCGACGCCGAGGATCGGGAGGATCGCGACGAAGAAGACAATAATGCCGAGGCCGCCAACGAAGTGGAGGAAACTCCTCCAAAACAAGAGGCAGTGAGCGTTCGACTCGATGTCAGTAAGGATCGTCGAGCCGGTTGTCGTCAGACCCGACATCGACTCGAAGTACGCATCGGTGTATGTATCCACCATGCCCGCCAGTTGCAACGGCAGTGCACCGACAGCGGCGATGAGCAACCAACTCAATCCGACAACGGCGAGGGCTTCTCGCCGGAACAAATCGTCCGAAGGCGCACGCCCACCGAACCACAGAGCCGCGCCAAAGAGAATACCGACGCCCATTGCCTCGACAATGCCGGTCAGCTCAGTCCATTCGCCATACCACATCGCGAAGGGAACCATCGTGAGCATCGAGAGCGTGAAGAAAATCACAACCGCTCCCGTGAGCCTCATGACAAGGCGGACGTTCACTTGCCGGTGACCTCCGCCGCGAACAGGTCGTCAAGCTTGTCCGCGACCGAAGTCTTGGCGATGCCGATAACAATGGCTCCCGGTCGAATCACATAGTCGCCTCGGGGGATCTCGATGTTGTCACCGTTGCCGACGGCACCGATGAGCGAGCCGCGGGGAATCTTGACGTCCTTGAGCATCTGACCGACGATCTCGGATTTGCTGAGGGCCTGAAACTCGGTCACCTCAAGCTCGCCTTCTTCGAGGATCGTCAGGCTGCGCAGCCTTCCGCGTTTCACCATCGCCAGCACGCGATTCGCCACGATGAAGCGAGGAGAGATCGCGACGTCGATGCCGATCTTTTCGATGATGCGCGCGTAGTCCGGGCGGTCGATGATGCAAGCAGTACGCTTCACGCCGAGTTCCTTGGCGAGAAGCGAGGACATCACGTTGTTCTCGTCATCGCCTGTCGCGGCGATGTAGTAGTCGAGGTTTCCGATGCGCTCTTCGCGCAGGATATTGACCTCTGTCGCGTCGCCGTGAAAGACCTTCGAGCGTCGCAACTTTTCCGCAGCGTACTCGGAGCGTTCGCGGTCTTTCTCCAGCACGATGACGCGGTGGCCGCGTCGCTCGAGGAGTTCCGCGAGGTACAGCCCCGTCTCTCCCGCGCCGGCGATGGCCACGGTGGCCTTCCCCTTGAGATCGTCCTCGTGCATTTCTGTAAAGTCGGGCTGGAGCTTGTCCAGTACTTCAGGGAGACCGATCAGCGTGACGCGGTCGTCTGGCTTGAGCACGCTGTCGCCGTGAGCGACTTCGACTTCGTTCTCGTGACGGTAGCCGACGATCAGCGCGCCCTTGGGGAGTCTCAGTTCCATGAGCGGTTTGTTGGCGTAGGGGCTGTCCTCCTTGAGCTTCAGCGTCAAAAGCTGCGCCCGGCCGCGCGCGAGAGTCGCCATCGCCAGCGCCGAGGGAACGGCGACGAATCGGGCAAGCTCATGGGCCGTGAGCACTTCCGGCGAGACGAGCAGGTCGATGCCCAGCGGCGAGCGATAGTCCATGTGCTGCTGCTCGTAGAAGAAGCGGCTGCGTACCCGCGCGACGACCCGCGCCGCGCCAAGAGATTTGCCCGTAAAAGCGGCGATCAGATTTACTTCGTCGCGTTCAGTCACAGCCAGCAACAGATCGGTTTCCTCGATCCCGATGCTCTTGAGGAGCGCGGGATCGCACGCGTTTCCCGTGATCGTCTGAACGTCGAGATCGTCCTCGGCGGCTCGGAGCTTCCCGGGCTGCAGGTCGACGATGACGACGTCGTGGCCCTCGCGCATGAGGAGCCGTGCGATGCTCGCGCCGACTGTGCCGGCACCGGCGATAATTGTTCTCAAAAGGCGCCCTTACCTTTCAGTACTGCGGGGATTGTCCTGAACAGGATCTCCACGTCGAGCAGGAAACTTTGATTCTTGATATAGTAGAAGTCGTATTCCATGTTGAGGTGGAGGGGAAGATTTTTTCTGCCGATGACCTGCCAAAGCCCGGTGACTCCGGGCTTCACATCGAGCCGCCGCCGCTGCCAGGGCTGATAGGTTTCTACGATAAAGGGCATTTCCGGCCTCGGCCCAACCATGCTCATTTCGCCCTTCCAAACGTTCAGCAACTGGGGAATTTCGTCGAGACTTGTCTTTCGCAGCCACCGACCGGAGGCGGTGATGCGCGGGTCGTCTTCTTCATGAGGGGCACGGGCATAAGCCGGCGCGTCGGTACTCATTGTCCGGTACTTCACGATCTCGAAGGGGCGTCCGTCGCGCCCGACGCGGGACTGGCGGAAGAAAACCGGCCCCGGCGAGTCGCGCTTGATCCGCAGGGAAATCCACCAATGGAAGAACAGCAACCAAACAACGATCCCGACGCCCGAGCAGATGAGGTCGAGGCCGCGTTTCAAGATCGTCTGGTGGAGCGGGAGGTGCCCGTCGCGCAGGGTGATGACGGGGAACGTCGAGATTTCGTCGACCTTGGCCTGTTCGGTAATGACGCCAAAAATGTTCGAAACGACGTGAACACTGAGGCCCCGTTTGTCGGCGAGGTTCAGCATGTTGAGCTGCTGTTTGGGTGGCAGATTCGCGATGGCCAGGAACACTTCCTCCAGATGCTCGCGGTCGACGATCTCGTTGATCTCGCCGCTGTGGCCGAGCACGGCGATGTCGTGGGAGGCGAGGACTTCGAGTTCTTCCTCGGTCAAGTCGTGGTCGCGGTATCTGATCAACCCGACGAGGTCGAAACCGACTTCCGGATGATTTTGCAGGGACTCCTTCACCTGAAGGGCCAGCTCGCCGCCGCCCACTATTGCGGAGCGAACAGTTCCCCGGCCCCGGCGAAGCGCCTTCGATTTGACGCGCCTCAGCATCGAACGCGACAGGAGCAACCAGACCAGCCCAAAGAACCCCGAAAGCAAGATCACCGAGCGACCGAGGTCCAGTTCCTTGAAGAAGAATCCTACCACGACGATGTACAGGAGCCAATGATAGGCGGCCCGGATGATCGTGCTTGGGCGGTTGAGGGAGCTCAACCGACGGCGGTGAATGTACAGCCCGAACGCCATGCAGTTCGCCAGCCCCACGATGACGATCAGCGGGTATACCTGAAGATACGGGGTGACCTCGTTGATGTGGCCCAGGGGTTCCCAAAGCGAGCTGCGCAGCGCCCACGCGCCCAGCCAACAGATCGAGAGCCCCCAAGCATCAACCACCATCAGGATGATGGAAAGCCAGCGGCTCTTCCAGATCGAGCTTCCATTGTTTTTATGATTCGCCATTAAGGACGGCTAGGGCTCAGGCGTTGGTCGCTTCCCGCCCGGGGGCAGGTCGCTCAAGTAGGGTGTGGGGCGCTTGCGCCGAATCGACTGCTTCGTCAGCGCCCCGGGAACAGGACAGATGGAACAGGAAAGCCACCAGAGCGGCAAGCGCCAAAAGGAACAGCGGCCCAAGATGGCGGGTCGAGCTGCGGTATTCGTCTTCGATTCCCATAGCGGTTAGCGGCGAGTTTCCCTTCCTGATGAGAAGAACTCTGGTGCCGATCGCGACGGGGCGACAAGCCAACTCGGGGGCTTGGCTGAGAAAACTGGCGCTAAAACTGAAGACCCCGCCTCCGTGAAGAGGCGGGGTCGGTTGGTCGAGGTTGAAAGTCTTCGATTACTTCGAGACGATGCTGACGTTCCGGGCTTCTGGGCCCTTGCGGCCTTCACCCGCTTCATACTCAACGGTCTGGCCCTCTTGAAGAGTGCGGAAACCATTCGAGTTGATGTTGGAGTGATGGATGAAGAGATCCTTGCCACCATCTTCCGGTGTGATGAAGCCATAGCCTTTTTGGTCGTTGAACCACTTAACTGTACCGATTTTCAAAACACAAACTCCTAAGCTCATCTGAGCCTTTGTAATGTTCTTCTAACTCTTGAATTCTATGTTCTGGGTTTCTGGCACAGAGGGAGACTTCAAGCGCGAAGAGTCTTGAGGGAAGTCGAACGGCCCTCGCTCGTCAACGGCTATTTTTGACGAGTTCCGATTTATTCCAAAAAACCCGTGCTCCAGATGGCAGCGATCTGTCACCGTTGACGCCAGTCACAATCCCCGAGGAGCCGCCAATGAGAAAGGTTTTCGCACTTGTCGCCGTGACACTATTGATCGCCGGAGCCACCATGGCGTGGCAGACCAATAACTCGGACCTGAACTTTTCACCGGGGCCGGGTGTCGCCGTCGTGGAGCTTTTTACTTCCGAAGGTTGCTCTAGCTGTCCGCCGGCAGAAGCCGCACTCAATGACATCGTCGCCGCCGCAGACCGCACCAACGCTCGGGTCTTCGCTTTGGCCTTCCACGTCGATTACTGGAACGGGCTGGGCTGGCCGGACCCCTTCAGCGACAAGGCGTACTCCCACCGTCAGCGCGAATACGCGACGCACTTCGAGAGCACGCGCATCTACACGCCCCAGATGATTGTGAACGGCAGCACCGAGTTCGTCGGTTCCTCTCGGATGAAGGCTCGCGCCGCAATTGCCGACGCGCTCGCCACCAAGCCGGAGGCGGAAATCGAGGCAACCGCCCGGCACACTGCCGGGCGAGTGATGGTTTCTGTCCAGAGACCCGCGACGAAGACTACCGCGCTGATCAACGTCGCTCTCGTCCAACGCGGCCTGACGACAGAGGTGCCGCGCGGAGAGAACGCCGGGCGCACGCTGCACCACGAAAACGTTGCTCGGGATTTCAAGACGCAGAAAGTCAGCGACGACGAGGAGTACCATTTCGACCTCGCCTTCCCCGACGGGGCGAAGCCTGCGGACGTGAGCTTGATTGTGTACGTTCAAGACAAAGAAACCTGGTCCATTGTGGGGGCAAAGCAGCTCTCCCTTCCGACCACGGATAAGTAGGCAGCCGAAAGCGACGATTGCGCCGCAGGCCCGGTGGGTCTTCCTAGGAGGATGGACACGACGCGGGGAAACAGGGAATGGCTCTATCTGGCAGCGCTCGTCGCGCTGGCCTTTGCCCTCCGTGCCGGGCAGGTCGATCTCGTGTACTTCAACATCGACGAGTCCATCGCCGCCTCTGTTGCGTCGCAGGTTTACGCAATTAGCTACTATCCTCTAACGGGCATCGAAACCAGTTTCGGGTTCCACAACCCACCACTGTTCCTCTACTTGCTCGCTCCCTTCTTCACCTTCACTGCCGACCCGAGAGTCCCTATGACGTTCTTTGCGCTGCTTGGCGCACTGGCGGTCCTGCCAGTTTGGAAGGCTGGTGACCTGCTCGCTGGAAAACGCTGCGCGTGGGCGTCGGCGATCATCTTTGCCGTCGGCGCAAACGCAGTCGAACACTCGCGCCGATTGTGGGGGCACGATTTAATACTACCCTGCGCAGCGCTCGTCATGTGGGGAGCCA